>JALSOK010000111.1 GCA_026986535.1 Caldifarciminota bacterium | reverse complement strand
AGCATGAAAGGGGGAAAGATTCCATGCGTGATTCCCGGAAAACCGGTTCTGGAGCTTCTGGGAAAAGGGCCCGGTGATACCCTCTTCGTCGTGGGAACAGGCTGGGACGGTTCTCTGTATGCAAGGAATGTGGTGGTATGCGGACTGTTCGAGACAGGCAATCCATCCGTGGATGCATCCACCGTCCTGATAAACATCTTCAGCCTTCAGGAAATGCTGAACCTGAGCGGAAAAGCCCACTACTTCGCAATCAGCCTCAGGCATCCCATGAAAGCCCTCAGGTGGAAATCCGGAATCAAAATCTCCGGGGAACTGGAACTGAAGGTGTGGCAGGAGTGGATGAAGTCCGTATGGGAAATCCTGAAGATGTGGGGTGTATTGAAAATCATCTTCGGCCTGATCTTCTACCTGGCCGTTGTTCTCATAGCCTTCAACACCTTCATGATGGCCTTTTTCGAAAGGAAGAGGGAATTTGCAGTAGTCCTTGCTCTGGGCATGAACCGCCCGCTCCTATTCCTATCCCTGTTCCTCGAGGGTCTCATAATGGGCGCCGCATCCATAGCACTAGCCCTTCCCGCTTCTGTAATCATCGCCGTTATATTGAGGCGATTTCCCGTGGACCTCAGCGGCTTCCTCACAACGGCTTCGTGGGAGGGTATGCACATCGTGCCGCGCATATCCACCATGCTCAATCCTCAGAACTACTGGATATCCGCGGTGCTTCTGCTCATCCTGGTCATAATAGCATCCCTCATAGTGGCCCTCCGGGTCTTTCGAATAGACATCAGCTCCACCCTCAGGGAGAGGATACTATGATATGGTTCAAACTTGCATGGAGGAATATCTGGAGGAACCGGCTCCGCTCTGCAATTCAATTCACGATTATAGCCGGAAGCGTATTCACCGGGGTGGTGTTCCACAATCTGGCAGTGGGAAACTACAGGAACATGATACGGCAGGGAACGAGGATGGGAAGCGGAGATGTGGCCATATACAATGAGAAGTGGTTCCGGATGAGGAGGACCGGGTTCACTCTGGATGAAAAGGATGTCCTTCCGGCCATTCGAAAGCTGAATAATGTGGATAGATTCTTCCTCCGGTTCTATGTATCCGGATACGCAAGGAGCATGGAAAAATCACTCCCGGTAAACATCGTTGCAATGCAACTGGAAAAAGAGGTCGAAGACCATCCCCTTATAAAGGGAACGAAGATCAGAAGCAGAAGGGACATCATCCTGGGGGAGAAAGTCGCCCGGAGATTGAACCTCGGGGAGGGAAAGCGGCTCGTTGTAATGGCGGGAACGGCCGATGGCCAGTTGACCGGCATCCTGTTCCGCATCCGCAGGGTAATCAGAACGGGCATAGAGGAAGTGGACTGCTGTACCGCTTTTGCGGACCTGGATTATGTAAGGGATAATCTTGGATACACCGGAAAGGTGCACGAGGTTGCCATACTCCTTGAAAATGGAGGTCCCGACGAAGCGAAGAAGACCCTGAACCAGTTTTTGAAACCTCCAGCAAGGGCATACTCATGGAGAGAAGCCATGAAGGAACTTGCGAGCGCCATAGCGTACGACTACATGGGTCTGGTCATGTTCATGCTGTTCCTTTATATCGTCATCTCCGTGGGCACCGTAAATGTTCTCTTCATGAGCGTGATGGACAGAACAAGGGAATTCGGAATGCTGAGGGCAGTAGGCATGACACCCGGGCAGATAAGCAAAATGATTCTCACGGAAGGAATAATCCTGGGAACATCGGCTGGAATTACGGGTCTGCTCATTGCCCTCATTGTGAACATTTACCTCTCCACCCATGGAATCGATATCCAGGCCCTCATGAGGCTGGCGGGTCAGGAGTCGGTTTCTTATGGCGGTGTCATCATAGAACCCATAATAAGAAGCACCTGGGAGTGGAAGGGCTCCTTCGGATACACCCTGTTCATCATCCTCCTGTCCCTGATTGCATCCTGGTTTCCCGCCAGATGGATAAACAGTAAGGATGTGGCGGAATTAATGAGGAGGTGAGGCATGAATCCCATCGTGGAACTGATAAATGTGAGCAAAATCTTCCGGAGCGGGGAGGAAGAGGTCCATGCACTGAGGAATATAACCCTGAGGATAGAAAAGGGGGAATTCACCGCAATAGCAGGACCATCCGGCAGTGGAAAAACCACCCTGCTCAATGTCATAAGTGGAATAGAGAGGGCCGATGCAGGAAAGGTCATCTTCGATGGACAGCCCCTCGAGGGGCTGAATGAGAATGCCCTGTCTGCCCTGAGGCTCCACAGAATAGGGTTCGTCTTTCAGGCCTACAATCTGATACCCACCCTCACCGCCCGGGAAAACGCGGAATTCATCCTGTTCCTCAGGGGAATGACCGAAAAAGAGAGGAGTCAGAAAGTGGAAGAGATTTTCAGGGAGCTGGGAATAGAGAACCTGCTGGACAGATTTCCCCACCAGATGAGCGGAGGGCAACAGCAGAGGGTGGCCATAGCAAGGGCAATCGCAGGAGAACCCGACATCGTTCTTGCGGATGAACCCACGGCAAATCTGGATTCGAAGAACTCCATGGCCATAATCCAGCTGATGAAAAGGCTCAACAGCAAAAAGGGCATAACCTTCCTGTTTTCCACCCACGACCCCCTCATAATGGAGAACGCCAGCAGAATAATCCACCTGAGGGATGGCAAAATAGTGGGGGAAGAAAGAAAATGAGCATATTTTTAGTCTGCGGAACCATTGCCATCCGCTCCCTCAACGGTCTGGCAGTGGGTCAAGATTCTGCCATTTACATGGGAACAAATCTTATAAGGTATCAACTGGAAAGGAACGCAGGAGGCTTCTCTTTCGAAGGGGCCGTGGAGGCATCTATATGGTATGGGAGTACAGATATCCTCCCCCTGACGCCTTCCCCCGCCGAAAATTACTTCCACTGGACGAAAGATCTGATAAATCAGCCCCTCCTGCGGGCAAATGCATACATAGACAGATTGAACCTGAGATGGAGCACGGATGAACTGGATATTAAAATAGGGAGGCAGGCCATCGGATTCGGCATGGGACACTACATTACCCTTTGGGATGCCTTTGCTCCATTCGTACCCTACTCCCTGGACTTCTCCTTTAAAAGGGGTGTGGATGCGCTCAGGATGGAGTGGGCATCCAGCACATCCGAATTTTCCTATATCTATGCCCTCAGCGGAACCCATGCCGTGTCGATAGGTTTTCAGACATCCAGCTGGAATATGGCTCTGATGGGCCTCTACAGGGACAGATTCTTCGGAGGATATGCCCTCGAAGGCAATTTAATGGGAACAGTCCTGTACTCCGAAGGGGTCTTCTCTGCAAATGGCACGGCAGTGTCCATGGGAATGGATGCATACATGAGAGGCGCTATGATATCCATAGCCGCAGCAGTGGACAGGAACTCCGGAATCGACTGGTATCCCGTGGGAAATCTTCAGATATTCTCCACTCTGAACTTCCCGGAATTCAGAGGATTTCAGCCATCAGCGGGGGTATGGCACCTCGATGGTTCACGAAGCTATACTATAATCTTCTCGTCCATGAAAAGGGAGGAGGACAACTCCGATATTACAGTTTACGGAGGCCTGATTAAAACCACTTCGTATTCGTGCATCCTGGCAATCTACTATCGATGGTTCTTCTGAAAACCCGGTTCCGGGCTCCCGCAAAAACTTCAACTGTTAAAATACATGTAAAATAAACATACAATCACCAGAACCCGCTTCCCCGCATACGGAATCGATGTTAATGATTCCCCGGGGTCTGCCAGAAATCCCCTGCACAACTCGACAGTCCACCGGGTCAATTCCTGTTAAATTTTTACACAATGAATAAACCCTATAGGCGCTGAATTCAGAGGGAAAGTGTTATAAAACGGTTATTTGGTGAGTTGCATTATAATTTTCTTCATGACAGGAACGAACATTTTCAGGGCCAGCATAATACTGACAGGTATTCTTTCGGGGGTCAGTCTGGCAGGCGGGGAAGTGGTGAGATACGAAATAGTGGTGAGGGAAGAAGAGTACGCCGTAGCCGGAAGGAGCATTCGCTCCATGACCCTCAACGGCAGGATACCGGGACCCACCCTCGTATTCAGGGAAGGGGACACTGCTGTAATAAGGGTTATAAACTCCATGGATGTATCCACATCGATCCACTGGCACGGCATACTGGTCCCGCCACAGATGGATGGAGTCCCCTATGTCAGTTTCCCGCCGATAGAACCGGGAGACACATTCGTATACAGGTTTCCCATAAGGCAGGCCGGAACATACTGGTACCACTCCCATACGGGACTTCAGGAGCAGAGAGGTGTCTACGGTGCAATAGTGATACACCCCTCCCGCGAAGCGGGCATCAGGGATTACGACAGAGAATATGTGGTCGTGCTTTCCGACTGGATCTTCGAAAATCCCCACGAGGTACTGAGAACCCTGAAGGCGGGAAGGGAATGGTATCCCGTAAAGAAGGGGCGCATGCAGAGTCTTTTCGGTGCCATAGCCAGCAAAAGACTCGACCATTTTCTCAAAAGGGAACTGTTGAGAATGCCTCCCATGGACATTTCGGACATAGGATACGATTACTTCCTCACGAACGGAAAAATCGAGGATACCCTTGCGGCGGAAGCGGGCGAGAGGATACGGCTGAGAATAATCAATGCCAGCGCG
This sequence comes from Caldifarciminota bacterium, assembly GCA_026986535.1. Classification (GTDB taxonomy): domain Bacteria; phylum Hydrothermota; class Hydrothermia; order LBFQ01; family DSFT01; genus S143-66. The sequence continues at coordinate 4,779 of JALSOK010000111.1, read as the reverse complement.
GGAACCAATTTCCTGGTGGATTTCTCCGGCGGCTCTATGAAGGTGATTGCCGCAGATGGAATAGATGTGAAACCCTTTTCCATTGAGAGGCTCTTCATAGCCATTGCGGAAACATACGATGTAATCATAGAAATTCCGCATAAAGGCCAATTTCAGCTCAGAGCCACAGCCCAGGACAATTCCGGCTCCACATCCCTGTGGATAGGAGGGGGCAGAAGGGTCTATGCACCACCCATACCGGAACCGGACTTATACTATACAATGGGGAAGATCACCCTGAAGAAGCTCCTTGCCCTCAGGCCACAGGATGCCATGGGGATGTCCGATAGAGATGTGGAATCCGGGAAATTCGACAGGCCCGGGATGATGGGAATGATGAAGATGAATATGACCCGAGGCGGAAGCAAAACCGCGATAGACGGGATGGACCCACGAAGACCATGGGCTCCCTACGAAAAGTTGATCGCAAACACCGAATGGACACCCGACAGCCTATCAATAAGGACCATCAGGCTCACACTGGACGGGGATATGGAAAGGTATGTGTGGATGCTCAACGGAAGACCTCTTTCCGCATCCGACAGTATTCACATAAGGAGGGGAGAGGTGGTGAGGTTTGTCCTGATCAACAGGACCATGATGCATCATCCCATGCACCTTCACGGGCACTTCTTTAGGGTCATAACCGGAAATGGAAAGAAATCACCATGGAAGCACACGGTGGATGTTCCCCCCATGTCCACAGTTGTGATAGAATTCCCCGCAAACGAAGTGGGGGACTGGTTCTTCCACTGCCATCTCCTCTACCACATGAAGAGCGGAATGGCCCGCGTGGTCCATTACGAGGAATACACGCCCCCCGCCGGCGTCAGGAGCGTCAGGAGGCTCCTTTATAAGGACTCCTGGTTCCACTGGGCAGAAGCAAATATCTGGAGCAACGGCACTTCGGGATACATAAACACATCCAGCACATTTTACGATATTCGAATGGAATGGGATGCAAAGTGGGAAAGCCCCGACAGCATAAGATATGCGGATACCGAGCTCAGGTTCAAAATAAGAAGATACCTGGACAGGTTCAGGGGGGTCTTTCTCGGGCTGAACGCACCTGCAACAGGCTGGAAAATCCAGAAGGTGAGGGGGTATATCGGCGTGGATTATGTCATACCGATGAATATAAATCTCTTCGCCTGGCTGGACTCCGAAGGGGGATACAGGATAGGACTGTCGAAGCATGTTCCGGTATTCCCGCGATTCCTGATGGAAGCAGAAATGGAATACGACAGGTGGGATGGGGTGGATTACTCCATATCGGGATTCTACATCCTCACGCGAAAGTTCTGGCTCAGCGCCACCTTCAACCCGGAGAGCGGAGGCGGATTTGGACTGAATCTATGGTTCTGAGGGGAAACTCCCCTCAACTCTTTACTACGCGGAAGATATGCCTCTTTCCACCGGCGATGACTTCCACCAGATAAATTCCGGAAGCAACGGGAATAGATTCCCTGAAATAGTTTCCTCTGAATTCACCCCGATAAACCATCCTGCCCGCCACATCGTAAACCCGAAGCAGGTAATCGCCGAAAGAGGGGGCCTTCAGCACAAGGGCATCCCCATCGAAATGTACATGGAAAAGTCCCCGGTGAGTCCCCTCGTCACTCAGAACAGAAACTGTCGCCCTGTCGAGGATGTGCTCCTGCGGATCCAGAATCAGAGAAATGGGCTCGTGGGCATAGGAAAAATAGAAGGTGTCGGACGGATTTCCATCCAGAGCGAGAATTACATCGGCATACGAACTGTCGGAGAAGATTATGCGGACCGGATAATCCAGCGCATAATATCCCCAGCCGGGGCTCTGAATCTGATTTACCACGATTGCCATATTCCACATTGCTCCAGCCTGCTCGCGGCGCCATTTCACATCCAGCACGGGATGTCCCGGTGTATAAACCCACTGTTCGAAGAATCGGGCCCAGCTTACACCCGTGAAAGACTCGAGATCCCTCTGCAAATCCCCGGTTAAAACATAGGAGCGAGCGTGCCTTTCCCTGTAAAATCGCAGAAAGTCGAAGAATGCAGAATCCCCCACATGGGCATCGGAGTAAATCCTGCCGAACCTGTATCGAATCATGTGAAGAACGGCGGCCCCTTTGAAGTAAACGAGGAGAATCCATCCCCATCCCGGCATTTCCGGTTCCACCAGGGCCATATCATGGGCGTCGGGCTCGTAGAGATACTGGTTAAAATAGCTTCTCCTGTAATTCGCAATGGTGCTCGAATCGATAGACTCCCTGTAAAGCAGTTCCGAATATGTGGCGAACCCCTCGTTGAGCCACAGGTCGTTATAGGTTCCACATGTCACATACCCACCCCACCACTGATGCGAAAGTTCGTGTATAACCACCCGGTCCCCATAATACAGATCACTGAAAGTATTGGTCTGATACTCGGTCCCCCCACCCACATGGACCTCCGAATACTTCTCATCGTAAAAGGGATAGATGCCGTACAGAGTGGAAAACAGATCCAGGCCCCGCAGCATATAGGTCAAAACACTACTGGCATTACCATAGGTATATGCAATCACCGGCATGGAAACCGAATCGAAGGCCCAGATAGTATCCTGAACGGAATATCTGTCCCCGTGCAGTGCCGCAAATACGATCATGTACGGGGTTATTCCATGCGATTCTCTCCAGTGATACACCACACCGTCGGGAAGGAGCAGACTGTCCACCAGCCTCCCATTGGACACCGCAAACCATCCCCGGGGCACCCTAATACGGGCATCCACCGTGTCCACCTTCTCATAGAGATTATCGAATGCAGGGAGCCAGAGTCTCGTCCCGTAATACTCCGAATGTGTAAATACAGCCGAATCCCCCCAGTACACACCCACCCGAAAGCTGTTTCCCCACGCAAAGGAGGGTCTGCTGTAGGCTCTCCCGTGATAATGGACTTCCACCACGAATCTCTGCCCCGCCCCCACGGTATGGGGAAGATGCACCACGATGATGGTATCCCCTATCGTGTAGTATGCGGGATGAACGGTATCTGTTGAAAAGATGAACCTGATACTATCTATGCTTATGTGGTTCCCGTAAACCGTGTCCCTGAGAACGAAGTTGAAGTATATACTGTCGGTCGGCTCCACCGCCTCCACGGTCATCCTGTTGTAGGATGGAAGGAGACTGTCCGCACCCACATCTGGCCATACAAAATAATCGTATTTCCTCATGCGAAATGTCTTATATGGGATATCCCGGGAGTAAAGCATTCCCTCTTTATTCACGACGGGACCCGTATGGATGGAAGACAGGATTAGAACCTCCAGCATTCTGATATTTTAAATCAACCCACTGCACGGCTTTCCGGATTCAGGAGCTTTCCCTTCCGACGATTCTATCGTAGGCCCTGAGTATGTCCTCCCTGCTGATGATGCCGATAAATTGACCATTATCGAATACCGGAAGCTCGTCGTATCCATATCTTATGAGCATCTTGAGGACAGAATGGAGGTCCATCTCCGGAGTTATTCTGGGAACGATGGCTTTCATCACATCAGCCACCAGGACCGCCCTTCCCATATTACTGATAGCCCCTTCCAGCAGCATATCCTTGATGTCCCTTTCGAATATGAATCCCACCACCCTGTCCCCCTTAAGCACGGGGAAGGTGGTCTGGTCCAGACGAGCAGTGGCCAGGTGAAGGGCATGCTCGAGCGTATCGTAATAATCGAGATACACTATATCCCTGCGCAGGGGTATATCCCTCACCCTTACCCTCTCCAGAATATCCACCCTCAGGTCATCCTCATGGGCCGGGGACTGGAATCTGGAAAAGAGTTGCTTTTCGAAAAGCCCCCTGTATCCATTGAGGAAGAAAGAGAGGAACGACACAACCAGAGCGGGAAGCACAAGATGATACTTGCCCGCCAGCTCCAGAGCCATGAACACAGAAGCCATCGGAGTATTGGACACGGCGGAGAAGAATCCGGCCATACCTATGACGGTGAATGCGGGAATGCTAACCGAATCTATAAACCCCCATGAGTAGAGGAGGCGGGCAAACAGGTTTCCCGAAAGGGCCCCTATGACGACTGAGGGGGCAAAGTAGCCACCGGAGTTCCCGCTCTTCAGGGTCAGCCCCGTTGCGATCATCTTGAGGGCAATGACCAGAACGAGATACTGGAGGGGAACACGACCGAACAGAACGCTCTGGACATAATCATAACTGTCCCCCGCCACCTGAGGGAAGAAGTAGATGATTGTTCCCGTAAGGAAAGCTCCCAGAACCGCCTTCTCCACATATCCAGCACGAATTTTCCCGAAGATGGATGCAATGAAGCGCTGGGTCTGGATAAAAACCACAGCCATCAGGGAGACGAATACAGCAAGGAGAAAGTAAAAGGGCAACTCCCCTACCCTGAAGCTGACCCCCGGCACCCGGAAGACCGGCTCCCATCCATGAAAAAGTCCAAAAACCGCATAGGATATGACGCTGGCAATTATGACATATCCCAGGTCCTCCACTTCCATATCGGGGCCCCGGTAAAGGACCTCCACGGCGAAGAATGCCCCCCCGATAGGCAGTCGAAATATCGCAGCAGCACCGCTGGCCGCGCCTATCACCAGAAAGAGGCGCATCTTCCCACGGGGAATACCGAACCACCTTCCCATTGCAGAGCCGATGCTGGCTCCGATGAGGGTTATGGGACCCTCCTTACCCCCGGAGCCGCCGGTGGCGATGGTCAGAATGGTGGTTATGGATTTATACAGG
>JALSOK010000110.1 GCA_026986535.1 Caldifarciminota bacterium | reverse complement strand
AAGGGCCAGTTCGAACACTCCCCTGCCCTGCATAAAAATTCATCTCCGTGCCAGAGTTCGAGAGCGAATATAATCATGTGTCCCTCCATATTCCTTTCGAAGCGATATCCTCTCCCATAAAGGCCACTGCCCCACTTCCACCGCAGAACCTCATGGGGAAAATCTCCTGAACTATCATAATCGAACAGATCAGCCACCAGAGTCCCCCTCAACTGCTCCACCACATCCCTGTTGACCACATCATCCAGGATTTCCTCGAATGGAACTGTCCCCATCACCAAACGGCCACCGTCGGGGAGGAGTATGCGGGGTTCGAACCTCAGTCTCTCCAGAACATAAAGGGACTCATCGTACAGGAGAGGGCCGTAAAAGTCGTGAATCAGAACATCCACCTCCTCTTCCGGAACAAAATCCATCATGTCCGCATCTACGACCTTAACCCTCCTGTTGCCCCCGAACTTCCTCCGCAGAATTCTAAGCATATACCTGTTCCGCTCCACCACATAAACCCTCCGGGCACCCAGCCGCAAAGCATATTCGGAAAATATTCCGAATCCAGCCCCCGCCTCAACCACCACTCCCCCCTCTACGGCATCCCTGTACTTCTCCATCAGAAAGCGATACACCTCCACCCGCCTGCTGTCCTCGTACATACCGACGAATGCAAGGAAGTCCGACAGCTCCGAATACCTGCGATAACTCATGTGGTTCAGGATTTCCATCGGACAAATTTTACTCTGTAAAATTCTTCCCATGCGCAGAACAATATCCGCACTCCTGCTCCTTTCGCTGATAACGGCGTGCGGAAAAAGCGGGAAAAGGGATGTCCTCATCCTGGGATACTATCCCAGCTCCGAAAGCGAGAAGATTATAGAAGACCTCAAACCGCTGGAAACCTATCTGGAAAAATACCTGAAACTGGATGTAAAACCGTTCATCGCCACCGATTATACCTCCATGGTGGAGGGCCTGTGCTCCGGTAAAATCGATGCCAGCTTCCTCTCCCCCTTTCCCTATGTTCTGGGCAGAAAAAAGTGCGCTATTCGAATGATCGTCATGTCCCGGAGGGAAGACGGTTCTATATTCTACCAGAGTTACTTCGTGGTCAACAGGAAAAGCCCCTACAGGAGCATTATGGACCTGAAGGGAAAGGTCTGGGGCTATCCCGATATTACTTCCACAAGCGGATACCTCTACCCCATGCTCAAATTTAAACAGCTGGGCATAAATCCGGATGAATGGTTTCCCCAGAGGGTTCAGCTCACGAGCCATGAGAATGTTGTAATAGCAGTCTATAACAGGGAAGTGGACTTCGGAACCATCTACTCCGATGCCCGAAGACTCCTCATCAGGGAATATCCGGATGTCATGGATGTTGTGATAAAGATTGACAGCATTGGGCCCATCCCCAACGATGGGGTGGTCGTCTCCCCGTATCTCGACCCCGAACTCGTCCAGAAGTTAAAGGAAGCCTTCCTGCACATGCCCGAAGACAGCGTCATTTACGAAAAGATGAAAATCTACGGATGGTATGGTACGGCCCCTGCGATAGACTCCCTGTACGACATGGTGGAGGAGGCGGCCCGCAGTGCCGGTATCATCGAATGAGTCTCATAAGAGCATCGTAAAATTCATCGAGAAAACGGTCCATCGAGTACCTTTCCTCCACCAGCCTCCTGCCCTCCATGATCACTCCCACCCTGAAATCTTCTTTCTCCAGCCTCCTCAGGAGCAGAAGGATACTGTCGGCATCGAATTCTCTCAGCACGAGCCCCCTCAGTTTCCCCGGAATGAGTTCATCCAGCACAGGATAGTGGGTAGTGATAAAAGGGGTACCGGTGGCCATGGCCTCGAAGAGGGGCAGACCGAAAGCCTCCCTTTTGCTCGTATATAATAGAACATCAGCGGAGTGGTATATGCTCACCAGTTCCTCATCACCGGAAGGGGAAAGAACCTCTCCATAAGCCTCCAGCCTGCCGCGCAGATTCCCGTCTCTGGTCACAAACATGAGATGATAACCCCTGTCCCTCAAAACGGGGGCAATCTGGAGAATCCTGTCCAGACCCTTGTGCCTCTGGGGACGGGGAAACATCAGGATCCTCCCCCTCCAGGAGCGTGCGGGCTGGAAGCGAAACACCTTCAGGTCAACACCGGGATAAACCACCTCCCGCGCACCTGTTCTGGAAGCAAGCCAACGGGAAGTGGCAATTTTCGGAAGAGCGAAGAGATAGGAACTTCGGGCCATATAATGGAAAAGGTGCCA
>JALSOK010000109.1 GCA_026986535.1 Caldifarciminota bacterium | reverse complement strand
CGCTCAGTTCATATAACAAGCGGGTATCTGATTCGGGTTTCAGTCCCATCGAAATCGCCCTTTGCAACTTCACATCCCCCCATCCACCAGCACAGCTCCATTGACCCATCATGTCTGAAGCTTCCAGATTTTTCGGAGCATGATGATTCCCCTCCTGACCCATGTTTTGGCCGTGTTTTCGTTGGTATTCATTATCTGTGCTATCTCTTTGTAGGAGTAGGAATAGTTGAAGCGCAGCAGTATGGCCTCCCGGTATCTGGGAGGGAGGTTCTCCACCAGGTCCTCTATGCTGTGTCCCCTGATGCCGTGGGGGGAAGGGAGTATCTCCTCCAGCTCGTCAATATCCAGCGTCTTTTTCTGGCGCCTGAAGCGGTCCATCATCAGGTTATGACATACACGGAACAGCCAGTACAGGGCCCTTTCCTCCTCCACCTTCTCTATGTTCTTCCAGAGGCGCACATAGGTATCCTGAAGCACATCCAGGACATCCTCTTCATTCCTGAGAACCCTCAGGGCGTAGGAATAAAGGGCGTCTTTAGTGGATTCATAGATGCGGTCGAATTTGGCCCTGAGGGACATGATGTCATTCTATCCTGAAAATCCACTTGAAAATCGCCCCGAATCCCAATATGGAAACCGCAATCATATAGACCCCGTAGAGGGAAGTGAATACTCCCACGAGACAGCAGATGGATGCAGGAATAAGGCTCAAGAGAATTCCTATCAACTTAAGGGCCGCGGCCACGGCGAAACCCGCAAGCAAATCCCCCCACTCATTCCATTCATTTTCGAGATTCCTCCTGATGATACGACCCACGAATATCAACCCCGCATTGATGGCCACGAAGAAAGCGATAAACAGGCCGATAATATAAATCGGAATGAGGAGAATGCCCACCACACTCACCACCAGCAGCAGCAGAACGGGAATCATGATGATATAGGAGAGGATGCCGAACAGCACTGTTCTGGGAAGATCCCTCTCGATAGTCTCCACCAGGCGGAGAGTAAACTTCTTCAGGATCAGGAAAAATATGCTCAGAACCAGGAGCAGTAAAAACAATCCCAGCAGATCGTTCAGTGCAGAAGGCATGGTCAGCATATGGGGGATTCGCTTTCTTCTCTCCCATCCTGACGGGGAAGGCCTCTCTTCCACCATGCCCAGGGTATTGTTCAGTATCCCGTTTATTATCATATTGAGAACAGAACCAGAAACCTTCTGAATTTCGCCCTTCACCGTGCCTCCATTGTTTTCGAGAGAACCTGCTACAAGGGCCACATCACCCTCCACCACAGAGGCGGAATCCAGAATCAGATCCCCACCCACTACGGAGACATCCCCCTCCACCACACTTCCTTTATAGAGATGCAGATTTCCAGACACAACATCCGCATCGCCCTTTACCCTGCCCAGGACATCCAGACTGCCCCGAACCACGGATACATCCCCATCCACGATCCCCTCGACCCTGACATCCTCCCCCACTATGTTTATCGACCTGGAAGTATCCGAAACCACATACAGACTAATTAAAGTGATCAACATAATCCTCCAGCCTCCTCTTTAAAATCAAAGCTGTGATAATGGAAAGAGCCACCATAACCCCCAGGAAAACCCCCGCATCAAAGTGGGCAAAAGCCAATACATAGAATTTCATAAAGATACTCAGGAAGTTTACCATGAGACTCAACCTGTCCACAAACCACATCAGTGTACGGGGGAACCATTCCACAATAAGACCCAGTAGCATGACCACAAGTCCGGAAAACACGAACGCCCACACGAGGGGTGCCGGACTGTCTATTCGGGTCCTTATCAGAAGATCCAGCTTCCGGGGAGCCCGTACAGGGGGCATGCTTTCCACACGCCCGATGATCATCATGTATTCCGTATAATTCGCCATGCACAATGGACAGCTCTTCAGATGCTCCTCTATCTCCAGCCTTTCCTCCCGTCCAACATCTCCCTCGATGTATGCTATCAGCACCTCATCCGGTATATGTCTCATGGTTCCAAATAATATACGCTCGCTCCGGGGGGAAAGTTTCAGGGAGGGGGGCGGGGAGGAAATCCCCGCAGGAATGCTATCTGACTATTGTCTTGATCTTCTGGCCATTGATATTGACTATATACACACCGCTGGAGAGGGGTGCACCTATTCTCAGAACACCGCTTCCAGCACCGGCATGGACATTCCTGTTGATAAGCAGTCTTCCATTTACTGCATAAACCCGAATGGATATATCTTCGGGCTCATTCAGGCTGTACCTTATCACAATGCCATCCCTTCCGATAGAAGCCAGTCTCACGAAGGAAGGAACTCCCGCTTCCCGGGATTCCACAATCTGCACGAGGTCCGTCTGGTTCCTGGGAAACAGGGTGTAGAGGCCGGAAACGGTATACACATAACCGGTAATCGTGTATAGGTCTCCGATAGCTGGAATGCCCCATGCGGTATCCACCCTGAAGTAAATCGTATCCACACCATTAGAAGCCTGAACCATGAACAGATTCCCGAAGTTCGTGGTATCGTATCCGGAAACCATGAGGCTTTCAACCCTGACGAGGATGTGCTCGTATGCCTCCGCCAGTGCCGGCTGGTAGTCATAGTAGGAAGATGTACTGGATGTATCGATATACCCGGCAGAGATGATCATGGGACCGGGCAGGGTCAATCCGCTATCCACAACTGCGATCCCAACTGTATCGAAAACGACGAGCCTGGTATTGCCGCCGTCTTCATCCACATAACCGACGACCAGTATCCTGTCCCCCGGGCTGAGGAAGGAGGGAAGTCCCTGGGGGAAATAGGCGTACAATCCGTAGTATGGTCCGTAAGGCATGTCGAACAGGAAAAGGCTGCTATCGTTTACCACACCTATATCCTGAACGGTGGCATAGAACTGGACTGTATCTCCGGCAAGCAGGCTGGAGTATGTGGAATCCATATTCTCCTGTATGGAATTCATCGAAATCGTGGGCATATTCACATCGTAAGGGCCCCTTGCCAGCAATTTGTACTCACCGTACGAATAAATGTTAATTCCCTCGGCGCTTATGAAGAAGCCCACGGGAAGCGAATCTATATTGCTTCTGGACAGCAGTGCCGTTCCGGTGGGATCCGAAATATAGTAGTAATAGGTGGCCTCAGAGTCTATGGAGACTTTCGGCAGATAAACCATCACCCCCTCATACATTTCCGCCGTGTCGGGGTTATCGTTGGAAATCATGGAAGCAGTAATTGTATCGACGGTAAAGTCATTGCCATGGGACAGCACCATCACATCCCCCATGCCCACAGCCACCAGTTCGGTATACCCGTAGAACTCCGTGACCAGCCCGGTGACATAAATCTCATCGCCTATCTGAAGATCCCCGTATCCTCCCGTGGTATCGAGCAAATAAACCATAATTCCGCTATACGGACCGCCTTCCGGCATCTGTATGTGGAATCCCGTAGAGGACTTTGCACCTATCGAAGTGACAACACCTATGGTGGTAACAGTATAACCGGCGTATGCAGAGCTGTCGCTTCCCGGAACAAGGGTCCCCTGTATCTCCGCTATAGTGTGGAAGGGAGCAGGAGGCCTCTTGAACAGGATAACCATTGAATCGAGGGGTATGTGCTCATAGGGTCCTCCATCGTATACATACTCTATGTAATTCCCTCCAGTGGTATCAGCAGCCTGTATCCCTATGGTGGTAGAAGCCGCATAGTTCTCATCGAGGTCCAGGTACTGCATTTTGATATCACCATTATCGTAGAGAATTACCTCGAAGAACTGGGGAACAGAAGACCCATAATGGGGTACGCTATCCCACTGCACCACCAGGCATGCACCCGAATACGCATCAGGGCAATCTGTAAAGGACTGATAATACACCTCTCCAAATGCCGATGGGTCCAGGTCATCCCACAGGACAGCGATGAAATCGTTCGTACCGGAGGGAATAGGTCCATTGAGGGGATTTACATTGGTGAACAGATTGAATACGAGGGCACCGTTGGCACCTATTCTGACTGTATCGTATGTACTGGCATATATGGGAAACGAGAATCCTATAGGGACATTCACTTCTCCGTCATCTGTGAGGTAAGTAGGTGTGCCTGTAGCTTTTATGTCCACCCATTCCATCGGGACTGAATCCCCATCCTGGGTGGACAGGTATATATACCCGTATCCATCAGGTCCTCCCCCGAGCAATGTTACACCAGCCACTATATACTCTATCATAGTAACCTCCCTTCCTGTAGAAAAATTTTAAAAATTTTTTGACCAAATGCAAACCATTTTCTACCAGAAAGATGGGAAATTGAATTTCCCGTCCCTCCATGCCTTCCTTTAAAATTCTCTCATGAGAAGATTAGTTACAGGTGCGCTCATAACACTTCTGGCCCTGCCCAGCCTCGCCTTCGCCGGAAGATATTCCTCCTCCACCAAGATTTATGTCCAGCAGAACAACTGGGAAAAAGCCCTCCAGTCCATAGAGAAATGGAAGGAGGAGGATCCCAAGAGTGCAGAGCCCTATCTGTGGGAAGGGTATGTGTACACGCGGAAAGAAGAGTATGTGAAGGCCGCCGACGCATTTTACAAAGCCTATCAGAAGGATCCAAAACTCTTCGAGGATCCCAAAAAGCTGGAGAAGAAGCTCTCCATCACGGGCCAGGTCCTGATGAATCTCCAGAACATGAGCATAGCCATTCTGAATGGGGCCATAGAGTCGTACAATCAGGGCAACATTGACCGGGCCATAAACTACCTCGAATTCCTCATAAAGATAAATCCCGAATATGCACAGGCATATCAGATACTAACGAGTCTCTACCAGATGAAAGCACAGCAGGCACCGAGCGATTCAGCGGCTCTGGAATATCTGAAGAAGGCCCGGGAGGCTCTGGAAGCGTACCACAGGTTGAACCCCGACGATCCTAGGGCCAACTACTTCCTGGGGAAGTTCTATTACGACGAGGCGGTATTCCTGGCATCCAAGGGCGATACCGCGGCGTACAAAGAGAAGATGGATAAAGCCATAGAGTACCTGAAGAGGGCTCTGGAAAGGGGATACGAAGAGGCAAATTACGACTACGGAATGGCCCTTTCGGACCTCGGAAAGAACGAAGAGGCGGTGAAATACATCGAGAAGGCCGCCGAGAAGAATCCAGATAAATTCGAAGTCTGGTTCAACCTGGCGATAGTTGCGATAAAAGCAGGAGATAAGGACACAGCCCTCAAGGCCCTGAAGAAGGCTGTGGAGCTCAAACCCGATGATTACACGAGCAATTACCTGCTATCCGTCCTTCTGACGGAGAAAAAGCAATTCGAGGATGCTCTCAGGTATGTGGACAAGGCCCTGTCGGTCAAGGAAACCTACGAAGCGTATGAGCAGAAAGCTATCATTTTAAGGGAACTGGGCAAGAATTCCGAAGCCCTGAAAGCGATAGAAAAGGCCGAAGCCCTGAAGAAGGGAAAGAAGTAAAGCCCGGGGGGGATTCCCCCCCATTCAGTGTCTCTTCTCCAGCTTCTCCGCCTGATCATACAGGAAGGTCAGGAGCAGGGGAATCTGAAGGGTAATGTCGGCATCGGATATATCTTCCTCCTTCAGGGCAGAAACCAGCTCCGAAAGCACATTCAGGAGCTCCATATAAAAAGCCCGGGCATCCAGCTCCCCCTTCTTCCTCCTTTCCACCAGGTCATCCAGCTTTCCCATTATCTCCCTACCTCTCATTTCCTATCCCCCGGTGGTAATGATGCCGGAAATCTTATTTATGGCACCGGGAACCACCAGGTTCAGCATTCCAAGGTTTATGTCCTTGCGGGTAGCTATCGCCAGTATGGCCACATCCTTTACCGCATAGCAGAAGATCCTTCCATCCGTGAAGTCCACGGATATGCCCTCGAACTCACCCGTCCTGAGCTCAGGGCCCATCCTCTTTGCCAGCGCAGCCAGAGCGGAGACCATTGCCGATATTCGATTCTTCTGGTCTGCAGATTCCACATCCGAGACTATCGGAAGACCATCCAGACTGGCGAGGACTATTCCCTTAACACCGGGCACCTCCCTTTCTATCTCCTCGAATACTCCTTTAACCATTTCCTCAACATTAACCATCGATGTACCTCCTTTATTTCCCATTCTTCAGGTAAGACTCGAAGAAGTGCACTATAAATTCAAGGACAGATTTCCTGTCTATTGCCTTTACGGGTCTGACCAGATGGGGCTCAACATCCAGATATTCGGCAATGAACTCCGGCTCCCACGAAGGCCCCGTATCCCACTTGGTAATTCCCACCATGTATGGGATGGGAAACCTGCTCAGAACATAATCCAGAATCTTTCTGGCAAGGGGGAAAGTGGAAGGGCTGGTGCCATCCACCAGCAGAATAAAGCCAATAGCCCCCTCAGACAGAATATCCCACATGAAGGAGAACCTGTCCTGCCCGGGGGTCCCGAACAGGTGAATCTCGTCCCCACCCAGATGTATCAATCCGTAATCCATTGCAACGGTCGTTCTGTCCTTCCCTATATCTATGGTGCTCCTGACATCCGTATCGACTACAGGTATCTCCGAGATATTCTTTATGAATGATGTTTTCCCCGCCCCGACGGGCCCCGTAATAAGCACCTTGTAAACCCTGCTCATTTTATCGAAGACCTCCTCAAAAGGAAGGTAATCTTCCTGTACAATCCCCTTACTTTCTCTATAATGCCCCTATCCGCTTTCCTTCTCCTGACCCTGACGATCCTCAGAACCCTCAGACGATAGAGCACATACTTGGTCCACTCAAGGGGAAGATTCAACTTCCTGGATATTTCGACGGGAGTTGCCCCTTCCTTGAGTATAAAATAGGCCTCTTTTATGAATTCTATTAAATCAGAGTTGCCATTGCCGGATGCCCTCATGAGTCTGCTCAGGCGATTTCTGGATTCCTCATCCAGAACAAACACAGCACGCTCATCCACGGAATCCAGACTGTACCTGTTCACCTCATCCCTCTTCGCGGCACTCTCCAGCAAAAGCAGGCTGATCGGAATCTTCTCCCCCACCTCCTCCACTTGACCCCTGTAAAATCTGAATGGGGAAACCTGATCCTCCAGCAAATTGACCAGTACGGCCATATAACGGGTCTTATCCCCCATTTTCTGCCCCCTGAATTCCATCCCCGCTATGTATCCATTCTTGATGAAGATCTTCACATCATTTCCAATTTCCAGCACGCCCTCCTTGTGCTCCACAAGGCCTAAAACCTCATCAGGTGCAATATCTCTGAATGTACCGAACAGGGCCATAAGTTTCCTCCCTCGAATACTTTAATCCATCCCGGGATGAGGTCTCCAAATATCCAGTTTCCACACAGCGAAAGAACACTTTTCCAGGGGATAATGTTAAAGTATATACTCGACGGTCAGCACAGGAAGGACTGTCAGAATACAAGTTATTGAGGCTTATGTTGATACGGCGGTCGGGGGGGGGGGGGGCAAGTATATGATTATCAATGACTTTAATCCATGAAGGCTGCGTGGGACGGAACTGCCGTAAATTCTCATGATTCAAATATTAAAGGTGAAAGTACATAAATTTCAACGACTAATCACACCTTGGATTCTTCCCCATCCCTTTTCGAGGAGCCATGGGGACTTCAAAATTTATCCCCATGCACAGAATAAAAATCAGAGGTGGATACCTGTACCTGGACAGGACTCCCGTAGTTATGGGTATAATCAACATCACCCCGGATTCCTTCTACGAAAACAGCAGGGTCAGGAGGGTGGACGAAGCAGTCAAGCGGGCCATAAGGTTCGTATCGGAGGGGGCGAAGATTCTGGACATAGGAGGACAGTCCACCAGACCCGGAAGCCGCGAAATTCCGCTGGAAGAGGAGATGAAAAGGGTCATACCTGCAGTAGAGGCTATCTCCAAGAGCATTCCGGAAGATGTAATAATTTCCGTGGATACATATCGGTCCCGGGTGGCAGAAGAGGCTCTCAAAGCCGGAGCCCACATGGTAAACGATATTTCCGGTCTCACCTTCGACAGAAATATGGCCAGGGTTGTCCGGGATTATGGGGCGGGTATCGTAATAATGCACATAAGGGGCACGCCGGAGGACATGCAGAATAATCCCTACTACGGAGACACTATCCTGGAGGTGAGGAAGGAACTCTTAGACAGGATAGAGATTGCTCACAGGAACAGGATATCGGACGAGCAGATCATCATCGATCCCGGCATAGGATTCGGCAAGAGGGTGTACGACAATCTGATAATCCTCAAAGAAATAGAGCAGTTCATCGACATGGGATATCCGGTCCTGGTGGGGCACTCGAGAAAATCCTTCATAGGAAAGGTTCTGGGCATAGAAAGGGCGGAAGACAGGCTCGCCGGCTCCCTGGCCGTGGCCGTCTACTGCGCCATGAAAGGGGTCCACATAATCCGGACCCACGATGTGCTCGAAACCCGTCAGGCTATCGATGTACTCCACGCGATTCAGGACCCCGGGGAGTTCAGGGATTGATTTTCCGACTCCTGTTGTGGAACTGCGGGAGGGGTTTCCTCCCTTATATATGCCCTTTTAATCCTCTCGGAGCGGACCCTGTAAACACTGCCGCCGCGGAACAGGACCCTGACCAGGCCGGCCTCTATGTATATAGTCCTGGAGCTGTCCCTCTGCATTACACGGGCATTACCATCGAACACCGCCCTCAAAAGCACATTGTCCCGATATAGAATCTCCACGGTATCCGCATACCCCTCACCTCCATCCCACTTCACATAGGCATCTCCGCGGATTACTGCGCTTTCCGTGGAATCCGCATTGAGGATGTAATCCAGCGTATCCCCCCGGGCCGCCTCCCTTCTGGAAATCAACCTCTCCAGAGGAATCCCCCTGAAATTCCTGGGGCCGAATTCCAGAAAGCGGGTGTCAATTCGAACTGTATCCGTATCCCGCAGGATTTCGATCCTTATGTCCCCATAGACCTTTCCCCGGCCGGAGTTTATGTTATACACCGCGCTGTCTCCCCATACGACCACATTCCTGTTCTTGAGGAAGACATATACGCTATCCCTGGCCCTGGCCACATCATCCACCACCTCTATCCATCCGGCCTCTATGATCCTCAGGGAATCTTCCAGATACACATCCCCCCTTACCAGAAGATAACTCCCATCGGTCCTGTACTTCAGATAATCGGACCGCAGTATGTATCCGGGTCCCCTGACGAAGACATCATCGAAGAGCTCCGCAAGGCTGTCCGATTCGTAGTAGATACCCCTACCGGATGTAATTTCGTACTCCTGCGTCCTGATCCACACATCTCCCACGAGGGTGTACACGAACGAGTCGCCTCTCCTGTTTATCTCCATGTGCTGTGCCCTGAACTGGAAATACGCTACGAGATAAATCACATCAAAAAGGGGTCCCGCAAGAGCAGGACAGCACGGAACTACTGCTCACCCGCATGCTGGAATTCTTTGAGGACCACAACCAGCTCGTGTATGGCAGCCTCAACCCTCGATACTATGGTGTCAACCGTCCTGTTGAATGCATTGAACGCTATAACCGCTATCACCGCTACAACCAGCC
>JALSOK010000108.1 GCA_026986535.1 Caldifarciminota bacterium | reverse complement strand
TGAAAGTGATATAGTCCACCCTCCAGCCACTTTCGGTGGCAATCCGGGCCGCATAGTAAGTCTGAAGCAGAGCTCCCGACGGATTGATGCTCTCATCTTTCCAGAAGCCCGACGACAGGATCAAAAGCCTCCCCATACGAATTCGCAAAATTTTACATTATCCGTAAAATTATGCGGTGCACCGCATCCTCTTCATAATGCCCTACTTCATTGGGGACGATAGGGGTGGGGGCGCGGAGGTTCAGGCTTACATCAAGGCAAAGCATATTGCCGCGAAGGGAGATTTCGAAGTCATGTACCTGACCTCCAACCCGGGGAACAGACCCGAAGAGGAAATCGTCGAGGGGATAAAGGTCCTGAGGAAACTTCGCATGCCCTTTCCCCTGAGGAACACCCTCCGGATCTTCAGAGAAATCCTGAGGCTCAGGCCCTGCGCCGTTTATACCAGAATGAACTGGCCGGCCCTCCTTCCCGCAGGACTGGCCTCGAAGATAACAGGCAGCCGGAGCCTGTGGTTCGCAACAGAAGCCCGGGGCCTTCAGCCCTTTTACAACACGAAGAACTTCTTCCGCAGTGCCCGGAAGTACAGGGGAACTGCTCTGATTAAACTGCCTCCCCTTCTGATAAATGCAGTTCTGGAGGATTTGTTTTTCCACCAGGGAATATACCTCATGGACCGCCACTTCGCCCAGAACAGGGAGCAGAGAGAGATACTGTCCTCCATATACCGGATAGATGCCAGCATATTCCCCTCCGTTCACGAAATCCCTTGGAAGAAACCGGATAAGGAGCCCGAGCCCACTATTATATGGGTGGCCAACTTCAGCTTCAATAAGCGTCCGGAGCTCTTCATGGAGCTGGCCAGGCGGTTGCCCGACTACAGGTTCATAATGGCCGGGAATATCAGGGCTGGATACGAATTCATACTCCAGAGAGGCCCGAAGAACCTCACCGCACTGGGGCGCATACCTTTCCACAGGAGCGAAGAGCTATTCGAAAGGGCATGGGTGTATGTCAATACCTCCCTCAGCGAAGGCTTTCCCAACACCTTCCTGCAGGCGTGGAAGTACAGGACAGCCGTGGTGTCCATGAATGTGGATCCCGACGGACTGCTGAGCCGCCGAGCACTGGGAATCCTTACGGAAAATTCGATAGAAAAGACAATCGAAGCCGTACGGGAGCTGGTGGAAAATCCCTCCATGCGCGAATCCATGACATCACGAGCATACGAATATGTGAAAACCCACCACGATGTGAAGAACATAGACAGAATCATCGGGGACCTGGAGTGCCCCTGAATCAGTCCTCAGGCCTGTCCGCCATGTACATTAAGTACGCCACAGCGCTCAGCAGGAATTCCACCAGCGTGGTCAGCAGCCTGAACATTACCCCCACAGCCGCGGCAGAGGAGGGCTCCAGATAGGCGGAAAGGAAATAGGAAAGGGATAGCTCCCTGATTCCCAGCCCCCCCGGAGCGAAGAAGGAAAGGAGGCCTATGAGATAGGAGACAGGGAACACGCTCACCAGAACTCCCGGATCCCCCGAAAGCCCCATGCCCCGGTAAAAGAGAAGGAACGCAACCCCTGTCAGGAGCCAGGATGCAAAGTAAACCCCGGACAGAAGGAGGAATTTGAATCCCCCGAATGCAATTTTATTGCGGCGAAAGATCCACCAGCTCCCCCCGATGGAGGCCGCGCTCAGGAGAATCCCCCCCATCAAAATATACGGGTTCCGCGTGCGCCAGTACAGGAAAAAGGCAAAGGGAATAATCGAGATAATCGATATGGCCTGATTCACTATAGAGGCCCAGAAAACCCTGACGGGATCCCTGCCTATGGACCTGGAGATGTAGGAGGCAAAACCGATAATCCAGAGCTTTCCGGGGATATAGCGCCCCAGAAGGGAAAGGAATGCAATGTAAAAGGTCCTCCAGAAGGGCACATTCACATCGAACTGAAGGTAGAGCCTGTGAAGAACAACGACGCTCAGAATCAAGCCCACAGCATAAACAAGGGAAGCGGAGAGAAGGTAGTGCCACCTGACGGCCAGGAACAGCTCCTTTATTCTATCTATGTCTCTGAATCCAAAATAGACCAGAGCACCGAAGATCAGGAGGGCCACAAGGCCCCCCACCCTCTTCAATGTTTCATTCGATGGGATTTTCCAGTACATCCTTCGCCAGCCTGTAAGTTGCCTCTATATCCCTCTTGTCCACTATCTGAAGGGGTGTATGGATATAGCGGGCCGGTACCGACAGGACCGCCACACTGGAGCTCGAAAGGGAAAGGGCGCCGGCATCCGTACCCCCCACCAGGGGCCTCTTGAACTGATAGGGAATGGACAGATTCCGTGCCCTCTCCTCCAGAGCCTTCCATATCCTCCTCTTTATGATAACGCTCCTGTCTGCAATTGTGATTACCGGTCCTCTGCCCAGAAACGAGGTCTGCTTTTCACGGGGAACATAGGGGCTGTCGGCGCTGGTACACTCGAGGACGAGCACGAAGTCGTAACTCCTCTCCAGAGACAGGGCATGGGCCCCCCTCAGGCCGGCCTCCTCCTGAAGGGAGAATATGAAGTGGGTCTCGTACATGGGGCTGGAGTGCTTTATGAGGTGGTAGTTGATGAAGGAGCCCACCCTATCGTCGAAGGCTTTTCCCATGAACTGATTCTCAGAGATAGCGACGAAGCAACAATCTATGACAGCCGGGTCCCCAATCCTGACCTTATCCCTGTTTTCTCCAACATCCACCCACATATCCACTATATCCACATCGGACTGCTCCCCCATCCTCAGGTGGGGAGGGATGGATGCAAACACCCCATAGACGAAACCTCTATCGGTCTTTATCCTTACTCTGGTTCCAGGCGGTATCCTCCTGTCCCATCCTCCCACGGGGGTAAGCTTCACGAACGAATCGGAGCCCACATGGTGAACTATGAACCCCACCTCGTCTATATGGGATACCACCGCCATCTTGCGACCCCGTATCCGTCCTTCCCGCACGACTATGATGTTTCCAAAGTGGTCCTCTTCCACCCGATAATCCCGGAGTCTCTCCAGCAGAAAATCCCTCACTTCATCCTCATATCCGGCAGGTCCGAAGAGATTGGAAAGATCCTCGAGCAGTTTCCAGTCCATCGGAGAATTTTAAAGAAATACCCCCGCAACCGATAATTTTAAATCCATGGAAATAACGCAAATTTCAGGCCGTTGAATGGGCTTTCGAGCAATGTTAAAATTTCTTCCACAACAGGAGGTAGAATGAACATGCTTGGAGTTAGCATGTTTCTGATCGGCCAGTGTGCCACTATATACGATATCCAGCAGCCAGCCGATCCGGCTGCTGGAAACTACGGTTCCCGCTGCGTGGACTCAACGGTAACCATCACAGGTAAGGTGCTTTTCTACTCGGGAAGCCCGTTCGTATTTTACCTGTATGAAGACCCCTTTGGTCCCTACAGGGGAGTAATAGTCTACAGGGGTAGCACCACTTTCCCAGCTGAACTTGCAACCGGAGACAGCGTGGTGGTCACAGGAACAGTGACGGAATACTACGGAAATACGGAAATATCCCTGACAAGTGTTGTCCAGATAATCGATACAGGTCATCCAACCCCATCCCCTCTTTTGATAACAGCAGCCCACCTCGACACCACGGCTTCCAGCTCCATGGCATCCATGCAGCCTGACACCGCCGAATCCTACGAGCACACTCTCGTAAGGCTCGAGAATCTGTATGTGGTGGAGGTGGTGACGATAGGGAGCGGAACATACGCAAAGGTGACGGACGGAACCGGCTATACATACATAGGAACCGGAAACACCACATACAACCCCACTGTGGGAGATCTGCTCAATGCCCAGGGAATAGTGAGAACATATTACGGTGAATATGTGGTGGAGCCGCGCGGCGATGAGGACATAGAGGTCCTCACACTCGGGCTCAATGCGGCATTTGCCATAAGCAGGGACCAGATCAAGGTCATGTACACGACGGATGTGTCCGGAAACAGCGAGGCGGTGGACCCGGCCAATTACACCTTGAGCCCCTCCCTTAACATTCTGTCCGCCAGCTACGACCCGGATGACCCCAGGTCCGTTATACTGACAACGGATCCCCAGACGGATGGCCAGCTCTATACGATATATGTCAACCTGACCTCCCTGCAGGACTCCTTCAAGTTCTACGGAGGGTACATGCCCATAACCCGGATTCAGAGCAACTTCATATACGATTCCACGACGAGGGATTTCCCCAGCGTATATGCGGACAGCGCATATCCCGTAACAGTGGCCGGAATCATAACCGGCTGGAAGGACAAATTCCCGTCCCCCTGGGTCTTCATTCAGGAATCCAATCAACCCTATGCAGGAATGCTCATCTGGGGCCTTGGAACCTCCACCGTATCCGCCACCGAAGGCGACAGCCTTATAGTCACGGGCTATGTGACCGAATACAACGGACTCACGGAAATTGCAGATTTGCTCTACACGAAAGTGGTACCCGGTCCCTTCCCCTATGACCCCATAGTGGTAACCCCCAGCGCCCTTACATTCTCCAACGATTCGTCCGAGATTTACGAGGACATGTTCGTGAGGGTCGATTCCGTGTATGTCATCGACACCACGGGCAACGATGTCACAGTCACCTCATATCCTCCCGACAGCACGATCACATTCCTGGTGAACAAGGAGGCCCTAACCAATATCGTTCTGGTCCCCGGAATGCTGATCAATGTACAGGGACCCGTCAGAAGGATTTATGGGAATGTAACGGTGTATCCCAGGTTCGATTCGGATGTGGATTCCCTCGCAGTGGGCATCTCTGAAACCGCCGCCCTTCCCGCCCTTCGGGTAATAGGCGCAGACAGGAACGGCGTGGTGATATCCTACAACCTGCCCGCCGGAGGCAATTTCCCCGTGGAAATATACTCCGTTTCCGGAAAACTCCTGGCCAGAAAGCAGATAGAGACATCCGGTGGCAGCGGAGTCCTGAGGATACCGGCGAGACTGGTAACAGGCATCTATGTGGTAAGGGCCGGAAAGGTGACCACAAAGGTAATCGTGAGATAACAGCCCCTCTGCCCCGCCGCCGGGCGGGGCCTCCCTTCTGCCTCCTTTTTATCGATGTCCTTCTCCTGAGCTGAGCCTCACTACAAAACGAAAGGATATTCTCTTTCTCTTCTTACTTCTGGACTGCTGGCGAATGGTGCAGAGGGGAAAACCTTGAAATAGATGGGATTATCCTCCTGGAGTAAATCGCTGAAGCCCCTCACGACACCTCTTTCACTTTTCTTTCCCGTATGTATCCCACATAAGGGGTTTTCTTTGTCTCAGGTCTTTCTATGTCGGTTATGCCTACTGCTGTGTAGTGGGGATTTCCGGGAGCAAAGAGGGAGAGGTACCTGTATTATAGTCTGTGTCCGGTTTTACACCCCAGAGTCTGGAGGCCTGTATTACTATCTGTCCTGTTCGGGGAATTCTGGCAGCGTTCCGTTCTGCGGGTTCCTGTGGAAATCCTATATATGGGAAACCTCTTACCCCTCATGTCCAATTTTTGTACGGATTTCAGTTTTACCAAGCCGACCCCCATGTCCCCCTCCGGTTTAAACTTTTTCAGATGATGCTTTTGCTGATACTGAACCTTGCAGGCAGGAGATACCTCGTTGGTCCGGAGACGAAAGTGGACATGTACCTCAGCGCCTCCATGGAAGTTGCAACCCTCGAGACCCCTTACTCTCAGCAGGTTGCCTTCTTCGAAGGGGAGTTGGGCTGGGCTTTCGACAGGCTGTATTACTGGGGTTTCCACATGGGGACATTTTCCCCTCCACTGGTCCTGAGAGATACCGTAATCAACAGGGATATACCCCTCAGGGGGATGTTCCTGGGAAGTACTGTGGGAATAGTGCCAATATCCGGGCTCTTCGTTCATCCCCTCCTTCAGGTAAAAGGGGGTGTGGGATTCGTATCCGATGCACGCGATGGAATAGGATACAATGACCTATACACCTATTTCGTCCCCGCCGCGGGAGTGGAGTTCAACATAACCCCCTACATAAAAGCCGGCGCGACGATTTCATACCGCTACCTGCTGAACCTCAACCCCGACAACATAAACGCAAGAGACCCCATGGGGCCCGCCTGGGGAGTCTTCTTCAAGCTGGCCGGATACTGATGATTCTGGCATTCGAGACCTCCTGCGACGAGACCTCGGTGGCCCTCACCGAGGGCACCAGGGTAATAGTAAACCTGACCCGCAGTCAGATGGTGCATTCCGAATTCGGGGGTGTCGTTCCGGAACTGGCGGCCAGGGAACACATACGATACATAAAGCCGATGACGGACCGCGCCCTCAGGGAAGCGGGAATATCCCTGCATGAGATAGATGCTGTGGCCGTTACATACGGACCGGGGCTTGCGAGCAGCCTCATGGTGGGGCTGGTATTCGCCAAAACAGTGGCCCAGTTGAGCCGCAAAAGGCTCGTGGGAGTCAACCACCTGGAAGGGCACATCTTCTCGCCCCTCATCGACTTTCCCCACCTAAGGCCCCCCATGATTACCCTCATAGTATCGGGGGGGCACACCGAACTGATACTGGTAAAGGACTGGTTCAGGTACCGCCTGCTCGGGGAAACCCTCGACGATGCGGCCGGGGAAGCCTTCGACAAGGTGGCCCGCCTTCTGGGGCTCGGGTATCCCGGAGGACCCCGGATAGACCGCATCGCCCGGAAGGGTGATCCGCACTTCGTAAAATTCACCATACCGAGGATAAAGAGGGGCGGGCTCGATTTTTCCTTCAGCGGAATAAAAACGGCCGTCAGGCTTCTGGTGGAGAAGAATCCGCCCGACTGGGTCGAGAGGCACAGGGCCGACATTGCGGCCAGTTTTCAGGAAACGGTGGTCAGGATGCTTTTGCAAAATGTAAAGAAAGCAACCCGGATGACAGGGATAAAGAGGGTGGCCGTCGTGGGAGGGGTGTCCCTCAATTCCCGCCTGCGGGAAGTGTTCCGGGAGGAATTCGAGGAGGTATATTTCCCCTCGAAGGAATACTGCATGGACAATGCGGCAATGATAGGTGTCGCGGCCCACTTCAGACTACAGGCGGGCTTCGAAAGTCCCCTGACGCTGCCGGCAGTGGCGAATTTAGAGCTGGAATACGAAAACTGAGGAGGAGCAATGGACCCGAGGAACCATCCCGACCTTCTGGAGCTGGCCCGGGCCTCATCGGGACGCCTTAAAGGAAGGAATGCCCCGGTCCATCACTTTACACAGGACAGCCGGCAGGTGAGGAAGGGCTCCCTCTTCTTTGCCATAAGGGGCGAAAGATTCGATGGACACGATTTCGTAAAAGAAGCCTTCGAGAGGGGAGCGGTGGCGGCAGTGGTGGAAAGGATACCCGCCGGCCCAGAAGGAAACTTCATCCTGGTCGAGGACACAGTGGTGGCCCTTCAGAGGATGGCATTCCACTTCAGGAGAAGATACCTCAGCGGAGTGGAAATCCTGGCAGTGGGGGGAGCGGCGGGGAAGACCACCACGAAAGAAATGCTCTACAGGGTCCTTTCCAGCCATTTCAGAACCCACAGGAGCCCCAGGAGCTACAACAATCACATAGGCGTTCCCCTCACCATCCTGAACACACCCCCCGATTCCCGCTTTCTTGTACTGGAAGTGGGGACCAATCATCCGGGGGAGGTGAAATCTCTCGTGGATATAGCCATGAACGAATACGGATTGCTCACGAACATAGGCCCGGAGCACATAGAATTCTTCGGGAGCGAGGAGGCCATAGCCCGGGAGGAGAGCCACATATTCCTCCATGCAAAGATCGGATTTGCCCGCAGGGAAGACATATCGAGATTCGAGGGATACATGATACTTCCCCCGAAACTGCTTCACCCCCCTGCCCTCCGGGAGGCCCTCAAACGGGCGCAAAAGAGGGAAATAGGGGTCGTTTACGGGGGCATCTACTTTCCCAATGTGGCATGGCTGGAAAATGCCCTTCTGGTTCAGGAGGTGGCCGCATATCTGGGCATAGAAAACCCTCTTAAATATCTTCGGGACTTCGAATCGGAGTCCATGAGGATGGAGATTTTCAGCGTGGGAGACCTGCAGGTGATAAACGATGCCTACAACTCCAACCCCCTTTCCCTCCGTTCCCTTTTCATGTCCATAGCACCTTCGGAAAAGAACCTGTTCGTTCTGGGGGACATGCTGGAGCTGGGCCGATTTTCGGAATACTATCACAGGAAGCTGGCAAGGGAGATGGTGGAAATGGGGCACACTCAGGCCGTTCTCATAGGAAAGGCTATGCGCCACTTCTTCGAGGAAATCCAAAGCAGGGCCCATGTGGACCACTTCCATGAGGTGGATGGGGCCGTGGGCAGGATAAAAGAGAGGCTGAAGGGCAAAAAGCGGCTTATCCTGAAGGGGTCGAGGGGTATCGGCCTGGAGAGAATCCTCCGGTACCTGTAATGTATCACTCCAGCGTGGAAAAGTCCCCCAGGAAGGTCCTGAGAGATTTGCCCTCCACCCTGGAGCGCGTTCCCAGAATGGAATCTCTTACGATGCTCCTACTGACGCCGGCCTGGGGAAAGAGGATGCTCCGCTCCACAACGGATTCCTCCAGGGTGGCCCCCTCTTCTATGGAGGCATAGGGGCCGATTATACTATCCCTTATCCGCACGCCGGGACCGATATAGACGGGCTCCCGAATTATCACATTCTCCAGATTCTCCGGTGGCGTCTCTATGCGGCTTCCCTCCTCATCCAGAATGCGAAAGAGGGTTTCCATCGTAGTGTCCAGCTTTCCCGCATCCCACCAGATATCCACAGAAGGGGCCCTGAAGCGGTGTCCCCTTTCTATCATGAGCCTGAGGGCATCCGTCAGCTGATACTCTCCCCTGGTCCTGATATCCTTCTCCACTATCTCCCCGAGGGCCCTCCTCAGAGCACCGGCCTCCCTTATGTAATAGACCCCCACAATGGCCAGATTGCTGCGGGGATTCTCCGGCTTTTCTTCCATGTCAACTATGTAGCCCTCCCCGTCCAGAATCACCACACCAAACCTGCGGGGGTCCTTCACCTCCTGAACCGCTATGAAGTCTTCGGAGAAATCAAACTTTCCGTCGTAAAGGGCATCGGAGAGAACTATCAGGACATCCTCCCCGTCCGAAACCCCCTCCAGCCCCACCAGAACAGCATGGCCCAGCCCCATGGCCCTCTCCTGTACGCGGGCCTCCACGCCGGAGTACTTTTCCCGCATTACCTCCAGAACCATTCGACCGGATTCCCCCGGAGAGACCACCAGGATTATTCCATCCACATCCACCCAGCCCAGTACCCTGTCTATCAGCCGGGAGAGGATGGGTTTTCCCGCAAGGGGAAAGAGGGGTTTGGGGGTGTAAAGGGTAAAGGGCCGCATGCGGGTCCCCTTTCCTGCCGCCGGAATAATCACTTTCATAGGGCCCTCAATTTTAAACCGGCTCGAGTAGCAATACCGAAAGCTCAAGCCCCCCGGCAACGACCCTCCATTCCTTCTCCACCTCCCATCCCCTTACGAGGGAGCGGTGGGGCGTGATCACCACCATGAC
>JALSOK010000107.1 GCA_026986535.1 Caldifarciminota bacterium | reverse complement strand
GGAAACACCCTGTTCATACAATTCTTAAACGACACCATGTACCTCGGCACTTCGGCGGGTCTTATGATGGAAGACTCCACCCTCATGGAGGGATATTCGGTCATCTACTTTCTGCGCAGAGCAGATACCTTCTTCCTTTCTCTGCGCATCGGAAGCACGGACATATACGCTCCGGGATTTCTGGGAAAATTCTACGATGGAAACCTCACCATGGAGTACATGTATCCATCCCCCTATCTCATAGTGCCCCACGGGGAGGGCCTTCTCATATCCCTCTTCTACTGGCTGGGGGATGCTGTGGGTAAGAACAGCAAGGGCATAGGGCTGGTATCGTATCCCCACTGGATTCCCCACTTCTACGGAGATATCCCCTTCAACTACATCACGGGGATATACGCAGATGGAGACTGGCTCAATATCTTCACCGGAAGGATTTACAACTCACCTCACGACACCCTGGGATTTATGGGAGTGGATATGCTCAACAGAAAGCTGTTCAATCCGGACGACCCGCAGGATTACAGCGTAAGGGGAATTGCGAAGATAGATGACTCCACATTTGCCCTCGCCGCTTTCTTTTCCATATTCGTTTTCCACAGGGATGGGACCGTGGAGAAATGCTACGATGGAGCGAATTCAGACGGGGATGCCTTTACCTCCATCACTGCTGTAGGCGATACCCTCCTGGCCACAGCCCACAGCGGACAGGTGTTCAGATTCTACGACAATTGCAACATCAGGGAGCTGACTCCATACGGTGTGGTGGGAATTCCAAGAGCCATATCGTATAACCGCAGGAGCAATTTGATAGCTGTTGGCGGAGATGGGGGCATAGCCATTTTCCAGGGCACTTCCAGAATCCTGTTCGACCCCAATTATCAGGTGAAGGCTCTGGAGCCCTTTGGCACAGGTTTTCTCATAGGAACCGGTCAGGGGCTCTACAGATACGATGGCTTCGATATAACCCCTGTGCAGTCGGTGCCCCGGGAGGGCATATCGGACATAATAGTGGATGGATGGAACAGGCCCTGGGTCCTCTCGGAATCGGGCCTCTATCAGCTGGACGAACTTCTGAATCCCTTTCAATATTATCGCATAGCGGGGACAACCTACGACTTCGCCACCAACTGGCCCCCGAAGAACAATCTGGCCATATACATGGACACTCTGCTTCTTGCGGGAAGCTCTCAGGGGATAGCGGTCATAAACCTGAATACCACGATAACCTTCACCGACAGCATCATCATCTATCCAAACCCGGCATTCGAGAAGGCATACATTCGGGGTATCGCCTGCGCCGATATAGAGAAAATTCGGGTCATGTCCATGACGGGCGTGCCTCAGGATGTGTCCCACTCGTGCAACAACGGGATTACAGAGCTGAACACGGAAAAACTGAGGAAGGGGCTTTACATCGTGGATATAATCCTGAGATGGGGCCACAAGACCCTGAAACTGCTCCGCAATTAAGCGAAATCCTGCTCAGGAAAAGGGAAAGATAACGAAGGAAAGCACATCCCAGAGGGCGTGAGACACCACGACCATCGGTAAATCACCCACGAGAGCATATACCAGCCCCCACACCCCTCCGGCCACGAGGGCCGCAAGGACCAGGACAGGATTGCCCGTGGGGATATGGATCCCCGCATACAAAAGGAGGGTCAGGAAGAATCCCGGCCACAGGCCCAGCCTCTCCATGAGCCTCCTCTGAACAAATCCCCTCCAGAACAGCTCCTCCCCCGAACCAATCGGGAACAGGAGAAGAAGGGCGATGCTCCAGGAGGAAAGGAAAGTGGGCCGCCCGTAAACGGAGGCCACATATTCCCCGGCATCCGGAATAATCTCAACGACCCGTAGCAAAATGTTCCCCACCCAGAATATACCATAGAGGACGAAGGCCAGCAACACGCCGTAAATTACGGACCTGAAGGACCACTTTAAAGAAGAAAAACCCCTCCCGCCGGAGAAGAGAGAAATGCCCATAAGTATCGCAGTTGCAATGCTCATGGAAATCCAGAAATCCAGTGGCTCCACCACGAAAATTACGAACCACATGGAGGCGGCAAGCAATACCGAAAGGACCACATCCCACATGGGGAAAGTTTAAAAGCCTTTAAAATTAATCCTGAAATTCTATGGAGAAACTCACAATCAAAATCAAAACCCTTACGCCCCTTTATACGGGCGGGGTGGATGGAAAGATGGACCGCATCCACGAAACGGCGATTCTGGGGAGTTTGAGGTGGTGGTACGAGGCCATCGTGCGGGGGTTGGGGGGCTGGGCTTGTGATCCGG
>JALSOK010000106.1 GCA_026986535.1 Caldifarciminota bacterium | reverse complement strand
GAAGAACGAATTCACCATATTGCTCAGGGTCAGCACCGGCTTTTTCGTCAGGAGCTTCGCAAGGGATGTGGCAGAGGAGCTGGGAACTTACGGGATAATACGGATTCTGGTCAGAACGGCGATAGGGCCATTCACCGTGAATGAAGCCCGCTCCCTGGAGGAAGAGCCCCGGATACTGCCCATAGAAGAAGTGCTGGGGAGGTTTCTTCCAAGGGTATCCATCGAAAGGAGATTCGTCAAACTCTACATAAACGGTGGTGCAGTGCGGCCGGAGGAAGAGGCTCTGATGGACGAACTGGAGGGAAAGAGCGTCATGGTATATACAGATGGACAGTTCCTGGGAGTGGGGAAGATTAAAGATGGGATGGTAAAATCACAGAAGCTCGTATTCGTCCGATAATCAAGTATTGCTGTCCTTCTTCAGTACAGCAAGGAAGGCCTCCTGAGGCACCTCCACCCTCCCTATCATCTTCATCCTTTTCTTGCCCTCCTTCTGCCTCTCCAGGAGCTTCCTCTTTCTGGTTATATCACCCCCATAGCACTTGGCGGTCACATCCTTTCTCAGGGGAGGAATCCTCTCGCTGGCAATTACCCTCTTTCCTATGGCCGCCTGAATCTTTACTTCGAACAGCTGGCGGGGAATGAGTTTTCTCAGCTTCTGCACCATCTCTCTGGCCATGGGATACGCCTTATCCCGAACTGTCACGAAGGACAGGGCATCCACCCTTTCATTGGCCACGATTATATCCACCCGGACCAGATCGCTTTCCCTGAATCCCACGATTTCGTAATCCATGGATGCATAACCCCGGGACACGCTCTTGAGGGCATCGAATAGGTCGAAGATAATCTCCGCCAGGGGCATCTCGTATTCCAGCTCCACGAGTTTTTCGTCCAGATATTTGAAATCCTTCTGAATCCCCCTGCGATTCTGGAGCACCTGCATGACATTGCCCAGGAATTCCGATGGAGTTATAACCTTTACCAGGGCATAAGGCTCGAAGGCCTTTTCGTAAACATCAGGGAAATCCTTTGGATTATCGACGATCTTCTCCTCTGCATTCTTCAGAAGGACTTTGTACTCCACATTGGGGCTCGTGATGATAATATCCATGTCGTATTCCCTCTTGAGCCTCTCCTTGACGATTTCCATGTGCAGGAGCCCCAGGAATCCGACCCGAAAACCGGCTCCAAGGGCGGGAGAACTCTCCCCGATCCATGTAAGGGATGCATCGTTGAGGGACAGTTTTTCCAGAGCTTTTTCCAGCAGGTCGTATTCGGATGGATTGATGGGATAGATGCCGGCAAAGATCATGGGTTTAACCTCCCTGAATCCGGGAACGGCGGGGGTGTCCGGATAGCGGGCATCCACTATCGTATCACCGACCCTCGCTTCTCTGATGTTCCTTATGTTGGCAGTGATATAACCTATTTCCCCTGCTCTCAGAACATCCGTTTTCCTGAAACCCTTGGGATGGAAATATCCCACATCGATCACCTCGTATTCCAGCCCCGTATGTTTGAACCGGATCTTCATTCCCCTCCTTATCTCTCCATCGAAGACGCGTATGTAGGGAATGACACCCAGATAGTTGTCGAATTTGGCATCGAATATGAGGGCCCTGAGTTTGTCTCCGTTAGTTTTCGGAGGGGGGACCTTCTCTATGATCTTCTCCAGAAGCTCCTCCACCCCCCACCCCAGCTTGGCAGAAATCTTCAAAACTTCCACATCCCCCAGAAGGTCCTTTATCTGGGCCTCCACCCGCTCCACTTCAGCATTGGGCAGGTCAATTTTGTTTATAACGGGAATTATTTCCAGATCCTGTTCGAGGGCAAGGTATAGATTGGAGATGGTCTGGGCCTCTATTCCCTGAGAGGCATCCACGAGGAGGATGGCTCCCTCCACCGCCTTGAGGCTTCTGGAAACTTCGTAGGTGAAATCGACATGGCCGGGTGTATCGATGAGGTTCAGGACATATCCTCTGTACTCCATCCTGACCGGATGCATCTTTATCGTAATGCCCTTCTCCCTCTCCAGATCCATGGAGTCGAGGACCTGCTCCTTGATTTCATCGGCCCGAAGGGTATGGGTAATTTCCAGCATCCTGTCCGCAAGAGTAGACTTACCATGGTCTATATGGGCTATGATGGAAAAGTTCCTTATGCGGGATATGTCGTGCATACTGTGTGTTCCAAAGTTTACAGCAGACAGGAAGCCCCCGGTTCACCACTTTCCGACAAAAATTCGGGCATTGCCATGAGGGGGCCAATGAACTGTTCTGTCTTCCTGTGGGAGGATAGAGCCTGC
>JALSOK010000105.1 GCA_026986535.1 Caldifarciminota bacterium | reverse complement strand
ATGCCAAGGGGAAGGGGGAGGAAGAAAAGGTCCCCCGAACCAGAAAGGGAGGACTCAGAAGCAGGCTCCTGCCAGAGAGATGGAAGAGGGATCTGGTCCTTCACAGGCGATCCAGCCCATAATTATGCCTGATTCACCTTTGCTTCTGTGGATTATGCCCTGTTCTCAGTTGTTCTGGTTCTGGAGTCCGTCTCTTCCCGCTGGCTCAAAACCCTTCCAGCCTTTAACGATGCTCCCCATGAACTCCATCCGCTTGAGAGAGTGAAATTTCTTACACAATCTTGAGGATATGTCCCTGCTATATCTCTTTCGTAATGTGCGGATTTTCCTTGGAAAGCGAGGCATCTTAGATGTCCCTCTTCCACACCCCAAAAAGACATTTATGCCGCTGTATTGCCATCACACCCAGCAAGGAAATAATCAGTCAGGTAGAGCGTTTAACAACTACTTGACCCTTTGAAACGGATTTGTTCAATTTGCGCATATAGATGGACTTTAAAATTACGGAGTCATGAGTTTGACATTCGAGAAAGTAAATGATGTCTTGAAAAGAGTCCTCAGGGATACATATTTGGAAGCCAACCCGATAGAGACAATCGATACGGCATTTTATCCAATGTGGGGACTGGATGCCCGGAATATCGACCTCATTCGCTTCTTCTCCAGGATTGAGGGAAAGCTATCATCTCTCAAGAGACCCGACCCCGAAATTCTCGAAGCCATGGTGGAAGCGGGCAGGAAGGTAATCCCATTCAGCCTAAAGGAAACCGCATGGAAACGGCTCGCCAAGGATACTGCTGAAAGCGGCATAGAAATCATGCGGAAAGAGGGCAAGATCAACATGCTGATCCTCTACGCAGGATTTGCCTACTACAAGCTCGGTCAGGTGAACTTCATAGAAGAAATCCGGAACAGCTTCTACTCCGCTTTCATGGAGAACGATTTAGACCCGAAGAAGTACTTCGACAACAGCCTGATAACGATACTGGATATAGACAGCAAGGCAACCGAGTACGCGAGGGAACAGCTCCTCCAGTACTTCCCCAACATCAACATAGAGACCATCAACGCATACGACATCGTAGGATTGAAGAGGCTCCTCAAGGACATGGGAAGGATGGAGTTCTATCATCTGGTCGTCAACACCTCCCTTTTTGGAAAACACCCATTCTCCAATCAGTTTTATAGGGCCATATCCATGCTCCTGAAACCCGGTCATTTCTTCCTCAGTGCCAACAGCCATCATGCCCTCTGGAAGAGCCCCCATATCTTCGTAAGGCTCATAGAGAGGATTCAGGGGGCGGATGTGGAATTATTCCGGAGGGAAATACTGAGCCAGATAGAACCGCCGGAGGAACTCTTCACGAATGAGGAAGAAGAGCTTCAGACAGAAATAGCCATCGCCTACTACGAGAACCTGAATGAAAAATTCAGGGAACTCTCCGAAAGCAGGGGAGTGAAGATAAAGGCTCCCAATCGTCTTCTGGATTCCACAACCACCACTTCCCAGAAGATGAAACACATGAGATCCGCCTTCTTCTCCATAAGGATAATCCCTCTGGTGAAGGTCCACTGGAAGGACAAAGATATTACATTCATGTATGCCATGGAGGGCCAGAGAAAGGAAACGAAAGGAACATAACCCTTAAAGACGGCCTGCCCCCACGAATACATCCCACCGGCGGGATGCGGGGTTGACTCCGATAAACAGGGATAGGTTTCCGATTACCGGGTAAAAGAACCTCAATCCCCCACCAACCGACAGACGGCCGTTGAAGTACTGTCCTCCCACAATCAAATCCATACCCCTCTTCCCGACGGGCATGAATCCCGCATAAACGACACTCTCCCTCAGAGTGTAGTACCCCAGCAGAGAAATGGAATATGCCACGGGGCCGCGCACCTCGAGCCTCCTGTATCCCCACGAATCGACTCTCCCGAGCGGAATGCTATATCCACCGTAATACTTTCCCACTCCCCTCACCCGGATTTCGAACCTTCCCCTCTTCCAGCGCCTGTCGAAAGAGATGTATACAGAGGGTTTCCACTCGGAGCTAAAGCCCAGAAAGGCCTCCAGCCCACCGGTGTAAATTCCCCCCATTACTGCGTAAAATCCCTGGGGATAGAGATAATCCACCCGAACATTCAGGAAGCGAATCTCCATCTCAGAAATTCCCGACCCCCTGGAATACCGGAGCCTCATGTTATCTCCCACGGAAAATACCAAATCGTGCTCATGGAAATTCCCATCCAGAACTACAGCAGTGGACCGTCGAAAGAAGTAAATATACAGATTCCATCCAGTGAGTC
>JALSOK010000104.1 GCA_026986535.1 Caldifarciminota bacterium | reverse complement strand
GGCATGGGGATACCTGCTCATGGGGGCCGCATATTCCTACAGGGCATTCCGCTATGGGAAGAAGGGCATTTATCTTCCGGTGCTCAGCGATATGACCAATGCCCTGGATTACATGAACAAGGCCCTCGCCCTGGATTCCACCCTGTACGACGCCTATCTTGCAATAGGGATCTATAACTACGCATCGGATCAATTTCCCCGCCTGGTCAAGATTATGCTCCGGGTTGGGGATACGAAGAAAAGGAAAGAACTGGGAATACATCAGCTGGAGATGGCGGCCCGGAAGGCCCATTATGTGAAGGACCTCGTCAAATTCACCCTGGGATACATCTACATGAAGGAAAACAGATATGCGGATGCATACAGGGTTTTGAAACAGCTCTATGAAAAGTACGACCACTCCCGCATAGTCAGATGGGAGTATGGTAAAGTGCTGAGGAGGCTTGGCAGGTGGAAGGAGGCGGAAATAGTATACGATGAACTGCTGTATCTGATGCTCAATCAGGAGAATTTCAACAGGTATTACATTGCCCTTGCCAGCTACTATCTGGCCTATGCCAAGTACATGAATCGCAAATACGATAAGGCAAAACAGTATGCCATGTTTTCATACCTTACCGCCCTGGAGCACATGAACGATAAGAACATGAAAAAGCTCCTTGTGTACATTGAGCGCCTCATCTCCAGGATAAACAGATATGTCAAAAATACCCCTTCGGAGGGGAACGATGGACAGACTGGAGAAGCTGGCGGTACTGCTCACTGAGGGAATAGGTCCGGTCAGGTTCAGAAAACTGATGGAGAGATTCGGGAGCATAGAGGAAATTGTGAATGCGGATATAAGGGATTTGCTGGAGATTCTTCCGGAGAAGGTGGCCTTCAGGGTGAAAAATCCCGATGTGGAGAGGGCCCGGATTCAGGTGGAGAGGGCGGAGCGAATGGGGGTGAAGATTATCTTTCAGGATGACGAAGACTACCCGCAGGAGCTGAGGAATATTTACCACGCTCCCCCTGTGCTGTTTGCCCGCGGCAACATGGACCTTCTTCGGGAGAGAAAAGTGGCAATAGTGGGCACCAGAAAACCCACCCAGTACGGGCTGAAGATGGCATACAGGTTTGCTTCTGAGCTTTCCGAAGCAGGGGTTGTCATAGTCTCCGGCGGAGCGGTGGGAATAGATGCCCGTGCCCACGAGGGAGCCATGCCCCGCACCATAGTTGTTCTGGGAAGCGGAATTGATCACCTCTATCCCAGAAGCAACCTTCCCCTCTTCAGGAAAGTGCTCGAATCCGGCGGACTCATCATTTCCCAGTTTCCCATGGGGACGGGACCGTCGAAAGAGACATTCCCTGTTAGGAATCTGACCATTGCGGGCATGTCCCTTGCGGTTCTCATGGTGGAGGGGACGCAGGACTCCGGCGCCCTCATAACTGCCCGATATGCCTTCGATTTCGACAGGGAAGTCTTCACAGTTCCCAACAGGGTGGATGTTCCACAGGGGAAGGGTCCCTATGTGCTCATAAGGGAAAATGTGGCCCATGTGGTGGAGAAGCCCGCCGATATTTTGAGGGAACTGGGTCTGGGGAGCGGTGTTTCCTCTTCGAGGGAAGTGGTTCTCGAGGGGCTGGAGAAGGAGGTCTTCGATGCCATAGTGGGAAGGGTTCACTTCGACGAACTGCTCATGAAGTTTGGCGACTATTCGAGACTTTCCATGGCCCTTTTGAACCTCGAGCTGAAGGGCCTTATAGAAAAACTGCCGGGCAACTATTATCAGAGGAAGTGAGATGAGAAAGAGTATAATTTTTGCCGCCGCCTTTCTCTTCTCGTGTGCCACGGAGCCCGACACCCCTTCTCCTCCGTATAGTATCGATGACTGGGCTTACTATCTGCAGAACATATCGATAGATTCCATACTGCAATCGGGCTTCGATATGGTGGTGATGGATTACTCCAGGGATGGGACCCGGGAGGGGGAGTTTTCCCCCCGGGAGATTTCACAAATCAGGGAAAGGGGAATCGTACCCCTCGCCTATTTAAGCATCGGGGAGGCAGAGGATTACAGATTTTACTGGGACACGACATGGTACGAGTCCCCTCCCCCATGGCTGGGTCCGGAGAATCCCCAGTGGCCGGGGAATTATGCTGTCCGCTACTGGGATGAGGGATGGAGGAACATCGTATTCGAGTATCTGGACAGGATTATTGAGCAGGGTTTTGCCGGCATCTATCTGGATAAGGTGGATGAATTCGAATACTGGGCCGATTCCCTGGGGGAGGAGGAGACTGCCAGCCGCATGCTCGCACTTATAAGGGAGATATC
>JALSOK010000103.1 GCA_026986535.1 Caldifarciminota bacterium | reverse complement strand
GTACGCTTACCAGTTCCGATTGAAACACGAATTCATCAAACGCCTGAAGGAGCGCTTCGACGCAGAAGGGATAGAGATACCCTTCCCCATAAGGACAGTTTATCTGAAAAATGGACTTCAGCCCCCCGATGAGGCTTGACAGATTCTATTCGGACCGCATAGAGGACGGGAAAATCATCCTCTACGGTCAGGAGAATGAACACGCCGTAAGGGTCCTCAGGAAGAGAACCGGGGACACAGTGGCGGTATTCGACGGAAAGGGAAACGAGTTCATCGCAAAAATCGTACAGGTCGGGAAAGGGCAGTCCATCCTGGAAATCATACAGAAGGTTCCGTCCAGAGAATATCCATTTCACATCGCCGTGGCTCAGTCCCTTATAAAGCACAACCGCTGGGACTGGTTTCTGGAAAAGATTACAGAAATCGGAGTAAAGGAAATCATACCCCTCCTGACGGAACACGCCGTGGTCAAGACTGAGGCGAAGAAGAGCCGGTGGGAGAAGATTATACTCAATGCATGTAAGCAGAGCGGAAGGCAGAGCATTCCATCCCTGCATCCCCCCATCGACATCGAAGGACTTATAGGGATCTCAGGTGCATACACCACCCGGCTCGTAGCACATCCTGGAGGAAGGGAGATTATCCAGGTCCCCCTCTCCAGCCGGATACTGATAGCAATAGGGCCGGAAGGAGGATTCTCCGGCGCAGAGGTGGAGAAGCTGGAAGAGAGCGGCTTCGTGAGGGTATCTCTGGGAAGATTCATTCTCAGAAGCGAGACCGCTCCCGTTTACGCCGCCTCCGTGCTCGTGCAAAGACTCCTCAATCACTCCGGAGGGTGATGGAATACCACCTGAGACCCATCTCCCGGAGCAGTGCCCTGACGGTATCGGACGGATCCTCCCGAAAGTGATAGAGATTCGAAGAGGTCCCGGTATCAGTCGCACCAAATCCCTCCACCCCCCTTCCATATTCGGATACGGCAAGGGAAATCTCCTCCTCCAGCCTGACGGAAGAGGGAATAACGACGATTTCGAGGATTCGGGCCCTCTCCAGCAGGAAATCTATATGCCAGTGCTTTTTCTTTTCTCTGCGCATGTGCCTTCCAATTCTGGCCCCTATTCCCCCCATGGCGGACCCCACATACACATAGAACCCCTTTTCGAGATGGAACTCCCTTCCCTTCGTCCGGATAACCGAATCCTCCGGAAGATGAAGAATGAGAAGATAAGAACCCCTGTCCATATCAGAAGAAGGGGAGAAAGCCTCCCCATCACCTCACATTTACGAAGCGATATGTCCTGCCATCTATCCTGACCAGAAGGACTTTAGATGGAAATCTGCGGAGATTCACGGAGGAGACGAAGCCCTCGTAGATTCTCTTCCCGGAAGCATCGTAGATGGAGACATCCCTCACATCATCGAAGTAAAGGGTTCCATTTCTGTACACGAAGGGAGTGGTCGGATTCCCCTCCCTCCGGTCGGTTTGCACACTGAATGCATACAGGAATCCAATGCCCACATCGTCGGAGGAAAGGGAATAACTGCCGATAGTGGAGGTCTGCTCATCGTAGGTCAGAACATAGTTGGCACCCCCTGTCCAGGCGCCGGCGGATATATAGAGCTTTCCATCGTAAAAGTCCATCCCCATGATACCACTGTAGCCGAGGCTGAGGCTGTCCACACTTCCATCCGCCCGGCTTATGAGATACAGGGTCCCGCCGTAGCTGGCGGCATAGATATTTTCATTCCCGACCGCCATAACATAAGAATTACCGAAGTTCTGGCTCTCGCCCTCATAGGTGAATGCGGCACCGTCCACCCTGTAAACCACAGCATCGTCGTTGCCATAGGTCCCGGTTGCCAGAACATAGACATACTGCGAATCGCATCCCACCTGCGAAGTGGTTGCTCCAAGGTACAGACTGTCCTTACTCCTGTCGGCGGGATTTATGCTGTAAAGGTATCCACCAAGGCTGGCAACCAATATGCGGTCGAAACAGTACTTCATTCCTATGGGCTTCAGTCCCACCTCTATGGAATCCACGAGCGTCCCCCCGTAGAACAGATAGACTGCGGCCCCCTGGCCGTCCTTTCCGTAATTGGTAAAGTAAAGGGTATCCCCGATTACCACTCCCTCCATGGGATTGAGGGAATCGGGAAGGGGATATTCGGAGAGGATGGAATCCACAACGGGTTCGAAGTAGACAAGAGAAGGATAACCATAGAATCCACCCGAGTTTATCACTATACCCACCTGGCCGCCTGCGGTCAGATTTCTGCCGGGCAGATAGACGAAATTGGGAACATCGCCCGTGCTACCCACATACAGGCTA
>JALSOK010000102.1 GCA_026986535.1 Caldifarciminota bacterium | reverse complement strand
ATTAGTTCTCATCTGACCTGAGTGGAGTGTAAACTCGCTCTTTCAGGCGTCATCGTCCTCGTCCTCAACGGTTCTCATCTGACCTGAGTGGAGTGTAAACCCTAAATACTTTCGTATCAACTCCTTAACATCGCCCTGTTCTCATCTGACCTGAGTGGAGTGTAAACTCGGGTCCGACGGTCGAATAAATGCCAAAGTCATCGGTTCTCATCTGACCTGAGTGGAGTGTAAACACGGTTCGGAAATGCGGGTCTATGCGAAAATATCCCGGTTCTCATCTGACCTGAGTGGAGTGTAAACCGGCTCTCATTCGGCAGTCACATTTCTGCGCTACTCGTTCTCATCTGACCTGAGTGGAGTGTAAACATGGTATCACTACAGTCCTGAAGCGCTGTTTCAGTTTGTTCTCATCTGACCTGAGTGGAGTGTAAACCTGCAAAGGCGATAGCTACTGAAAAGGCTTGATGGAGTTCTCATCTGACCTGAGTGGAGTGTAAACGTTTTATGAGGTATATTCTCGAGATGCTTCCGCCTAGTTCTCATCTGACCTGAGCGGGGAAACTTTAACATTAATAACCTATGGTTAAACGGGAAGCGCTGGGAGTAGCTGTTGGTCAGATTACACCATATCATCTTCGGTTTCGAAGTACGCAACCTCCGCAGGTGGGTCAATTTGTCATAGTGGAGGCGGAGGGGAAGCGGTATCTTGGCCTTATATCCAGCACATTTTCGGAGAATCCTTACCTTTCGGATGTGGCTTTGACGCCCCGGTATGTGGAAAGTGCAAATCGCCTTACGGGGAAGAGAATCGTTTACGAGGCGACTGTTAATATCCTGGGTGAAATCGGGGAAAGGGGAATAACTACCCTTAAATCGCCGCCCCTACCGGGAAGTCCGGTCTATGTTGCCGATGGGGACACGCTCAGGGAAATATTCGGGTCAGGCGATGAGAGGTATGTTAGAATTGGGGTTCTTCTGTCCAATCCAGATGTTCCCGTTTACATTGACCTGGAGCAGGCAGTCCTCAGGCATCTGGCCGTTCTCGCTGTGACGGGAGCGGGAAAATCTAACACAGTGGGGGTGCTACTTGAGAGGATTTCGGAGAAGAATGGAACTGCCCTCATACTGGACATCCATGGAGAATATTCCAGCCTCCGGTTGAGCGGTGGACGGGTGAACATCATAGAGCCCGTCATAGACCCATCTCTTCTGGACCTCGACGAGCTGGCGGGTTTGCTGGGCATAGATATGGATTCTGCTGCGCAGATGTATTACCTCCTCGGCGTTGTAAAGGACAGGGTGGACGAGGGATGGTTTTCAGCAGATAAGGGACAGGATGAGGATTCCGATTTCGACTCTTATATGAGGCAAAGGAAGGATTACCTTGAAGAGTTGGAGCACGAACTCGACAACATCCTCAAGGACAAAGAGGAGCGGACCATTTATGGAAAGGACACGATTACCCGCCTCCTGAACAGATTGAACCTCCTTTCCCGCCGTTTCAGAAGCCTGTTCAAAAACAATGCCACCCCTCTGCTGGACATGATACGGGAACATGAAATCAATGTTCTGGACCTCAGCGGTCTGGACGAGGATAAATCGGATGTAATAATTTCCCACATCCTTTACAAAGTCCTGAGGGACAGGAAGGGGGATGTGGACAGACAGAAACTGAGGGCCCCAATCGTCATAATTCTGGAGGAAGCCCATCTATTCGCATCCCGCGGCAGGAAAACCCGCTCCAGATACATACTCAACAGAATCGCGAGGGAAGGACGGAAGTTCGGGGTGGGGCTGTGGCTGGTTTCCCAGCGCCCCAAGGGACTGGATCCGGATATCCTTTCTCAGATGAACAACCTGATTATCCTCAAACTGGTTGAACCTGAAGACCAGGCCCATGTTCAGAAGTCCTCCGAAATGCTCAGCAGGGAACTGGTGGAATACCTGCCCGCCCTCAATCCCGGAGAAGCGATAGTCATAGGAAACATGACGAGGATACCCCTTCTGGTCCGCATAGACAAATCCCGGGCAAAGATGAAGGGGCAGGACCCTCCCGTCATATCCAGCTGGCAGAAGTCCGGGTCGGAGGAAAAGGACAGCCCCTTTGTCGATGAGTACATTTGAGTTTAAACTTATAGCAGATGATAAGATTGTCGAATAAGGCGGAATATGGAATAAGGGCCCTTATAAGGCTCTCCATGAAGGGAAATCTGACTACCCGGGAGCTGGCATTCATGGAATTCATTCCCGAGCGATTCCTCGAGCACATTATGAAGGACTTCAAGGATGCTGGAATCGTAATCGGAAAGAGGGGACCGAAAGGGGGATATGTCCTTGCCAGAAAGCCGTCAGAGATAACCCTTGGTGATATAATAAAAGCTCTGGAAGGAAAAACCGCAATAGTCAAGTGCCTCGATGATGAGAATGCCTGTAGCCTTGTGGCCTTCTGCGTCATGAGGAGCTTCTGGAGGAAAGTTCAGGACCAGCTGGAAAAGGCCTTCTACAGCATCACCCTTCAGGACATTCTGGACGACATAAAAAATGAAAGACTACTTACGGATAGCTGAAGAGGCGGCTCTCGCTGGTGGAAGCATACTGAGGTACTACTTCGAGCACCTGAAGGAGCTGGACATCAGGGAAAAGGCCAGAAACGATTATGTAACGCAGGCGGACATCGAGAGCGAGAGAAAAATACGCTCCATCATATCCTCTGCATTCCCCCGGCATAAGATAGTGGGGGAGGAGGAGGGGGTTTCCGGTGAAGGTAAGTACATCTGGTATGTGGACCCGCTGGATGGGACGAAGAACTTCATGAGGGGACTGGATATGTTTGGCGTTTCCATAGCCCTCGAAATAGACGGTGAGCTGGTGCTGGGTGTGGTCTATTCGCCTCTCAGGGATGAGCTCTATTCGGCACTTCGGGGAGAGGGAGCATATAAGAATGGAAAGCGCATTCGGGTCAGTGGAAAAAAGGAACTTAGGGGGTCATTCCTTGCAACGGGTTTTCCCCACAGGAGCGGAGATATAGTGGAGGTCTATATAGAGACATTCCGGGCCTTTTCGAGGGATACGATAGGGATAAGGCGCATGGGCTCTGCCGCCATGGATCTGTGTATGGTGGCCGAAGGGATATTCGATGCTTTCTGGGAGTATCATCTGAAACCCTGGGATATAGCGGCTGGAGTGGTAATAGTGGAGGAAGCGGGCGGTGTGGTAAGCGATTTCAGGGGAGAGAAGGGATTCCTGAGGACGGGAAATGTTCTGGGTGCCGCTTCGAGAGAACTGCACAGCCAGATGCTCGAAATTCTCAAAAGGTATGATAGATAAGGCCATTAAGTTTCTCAGGGACAGGTTCGGTATAGAGATTCCGGCAGGGTACAGCCTCATCGACAGGGGCGACATCTGGATTATCGCGGAGGATGTCCGGAACTTCGAGGAGAGGATAAGGGTGAACCGTTATGGGATTCGGCTGGTGAGGGTTTTCAAAAAGGGAATGAAACTCACCACATCGGGTGCGCAGGTTGTGGGGCATCTGGCAAAAAAGAATGTGGTTCATCTGAACAGCTGGGAGGATGTGGTCAGGCTGGTGGAGGGAGGAAATGTGATAGGGGAGTTTCCCGTGGAAAAGGGGCAGGTTATCGTCAGGTACGGGAAGGACATAATCGGTATTGCCCTCTACGATGGAGTGAAGCTCAAAAGCCAGATTCCATCTTCCAGAAGAATAGGTCTGAAGAGGGAATGAATTACGCATATCTTTCGCTGGGAACCAACCTTTTCGACAGGATGGAAAACCTCCGCAGAGCTGTGAAAAGGATATGGGATTTCGGAGAAATTGTGGCTGTCTCATCTGTTTATGAAACTCAGCCCCATGGATTCGAATTCCAGCGGCCTTTTTTGAATATGGTAATACTCGTCTCTTTCCCCGATGGGCCCTTCCACCTTATGGATGCTGTCAGTCGTGTGGAGAAGGTTATGGGGAGAAAGCGTCCCTTCCCCAATGCTCCCCGCGTCATAGATATCGACATTCTCTTCTTTGGAAATATCGCGATTGGGGAGCCCCGCCTCACCATTCCCCACAGGGGCTTTTACCGGAGGAAATTCATGTACATGCCCGCAGTCGAGATTGCATCGCTGGGCTTTCGCCCCTTCTGGTATGACGAATTTTCCCCTCAGGATGGATGGATCAGGCTTTACCGGATGAGGCCATACGGCGGAAGTCCATCAGCTTTTGGAATCCATTAGTCTTTCTACCTCTTCTGTAATGTATGGCATCACTTCGTCGATGAATGCGGGTCCGTAGTGGGCTATCATATCCCCTCCGGTGATGAGGATTTTACCCCCCTTTACCGCCGGTGCATTTCCCAATCCCAGCTCCTTGTACCTCTGAGTCAGTTCTTCCACGGTGGGCTTTTTCTTCCTCATGGGTTTGGGCTCGTATATGATGAGCTCCGGACTCCTCACTGCCGCTATTTCGTAAGGGGTCCTGAAATAGCTGGCGTACATATCGGCGAAGATATTCTTCAGGCCCATGAAATCGAGGGCGTGGTTCAGAAAGGAGGCATTCCCTATCGTATATTCCGGGTGCAGGTCTATTTCCACCATTACCCTCGTGGGTGGCAGTTTCTTCCGGAGGGTTTTCAGGAGTTCGAACAGTCTTTCGCTCTCCCTGTATGCCCCCTCTATCTCCCTGACCACGGCCCCCACCCGGGATATGTTGTCCAGAATGTCGTACAGGGTGAATGGGAGTTTTATGGGATAGACGGGATAGCCCTGCTTTAGGAGGCTCAGGGTGGTATTCCGCTGGGCCCCCGTGGTTGTCAGTATGAGGTCCGGTTTTACCTCTCTCAATTTCTGCTCGTTTACCTTCAGGTATGCACCCAGACGGGGTTTTTCATCTGCCGCTGGAGGTCTTTTGCAGTAGAGGCTGACCCCCACAACCCTGTCCCATACCCCTATGCGGTGAAGGATGTCGGTAATGTCGGGAGCGAGGGAGACGATTCTCTCCGGGTAATCCGGAATTTCCACGACCTCTCCCAGAAATTCGTTGTATATTCTCACAGCAGCTCTCCTAAATCGTCTGCGCTTTCATCGGGCTGATAATCGTAGTAGATGTTGTCCGTGAACTTGAAGGTTTCCCTGATAAAGAGCATTTCCCCTTCCCCCTGGGGACCGTTCCTGTTCTTCGCCACTATATACTCCGTCATGCTGTCTTCCTTCTTCTCGTCCCGGTAGAGGAATATGACTATGTCGGCATCCTGTTCGATGGCTCCGGATTCCCTCAGGTCGGAGAGACGGGGCTTTTTATCCGCCCTGTCTTCCACCTTCCTGGACAGCTGGGACAGGGCTATTATGGGAATCCCCAGTTCCTTTGCGAAGTTCTTAAGGGTTCGGGTTATATAGGAAATTTCCTGCTGGCGGTTTTCCGCCCGTCTCGACTCCCCCACCAGGGATATGAGCTGGAGGTAATCGATGGTCAGGAGGCTTACCCCTTTCTCCCTCACTATTCTCCTTGCCCTGGCTTTGATTTCCAGCAGGGTGGTGGCTTCCTCATCCACATAAATGGGGGCGTCCTTGAGTTTGCTCACCGCTTCCACGAGTCTGGGAAATTCGCTGGAGGATACATCCCCTTTCCTCAACTTGATTCCCGATATGCCGGATTCCATCGCGAGGAATCTCTGGGCCAGTTCCTGTGCGGTCATTTCCAGGGAGAATATGGCACTGGGTTTTCCCATCTTTATGCTGAAGTTGGAGTGAATGTTGAGGGCGAATGAGGTCTTTCCCATTCCCGGTCTGGAGGCGATTATGATGAGCTGTCCGGGGAGGAATCCCCCCGTGAGCCTGTCCAGCCCCCTGATTCCTGTGGGAATTCCCATTATGTCTTTCGTCTCATTCTTTCTGGTCTCAATTGCCCTGATTTCCTCCTCCACCGCTTCCCCTATGTGGATGAAACCCTTCCTGACATCCCTTTCCCTCAGTTCGATTATGCGCTTTTCTGCGAAATCGAGAAGGGCATTGGCATCCATGTTTCCCTTCTGCGCTTTGCTCTGAATCTCGCTGGCCAGTTCGACCAGTTGCCTGTAAAGGCTCTTCTGGAGCAGGAGTTCTATGTGCTCCTCTATGAGCTTCGGGGAGAGGGACGATTGCACTATGGAGTACAGGTAATCCAGACCCCCAACCTTCTCCAGGAGGTTCTTCCTTGCCAGGTGTTCCTTCAGCAGTATGACATCCGCCACTTTCCTCTCGAACCACAGCTCCACGAGGGCCCTGAAGATTATTCTGTGGACCTCACTGCCGAAATCCTCTGCTTTCAGGCGTTCGATTCCCATATTGAGGGCCCCCTCGTCCAGGAGCATCTCTCCCAGGACGGTCCTCTCCAGTTCCAGATCCACGAGATGAGTGTCCCTCTCCACCATTTTTCCACTACCCGATTAACAAAATCCACGCCGGTTTTAAGCCCGAAGCGATTCCTATCTATCGAAGAACTTTCTTACTATCATTACGGGCACTCTGGAGCTGAAGAGTACCTCTTCCGCAAAATGCCCGAGGAACCTGGTCCTTTCGTTGTGGCCCCTGTACGAAAGTATAATCATGTCTATATCGTTCTCGTTTGCCCAATCCGACAGGGCGTATCCATCGAACCCTTCCTGAATGATGTATGGAATGATGTTCACATTGCCCATAATTTTGTTCAGCTCTATGTTCAATTCCGCCAGAAGCTCGTCCTTCAGGTGTTCGTGCCCTTTGATAAATGGGTCGAGCCTGTTGCCTTCGAGGACATGGACATGATAGAGGTCTGCATCGAATGCTTTTGCAATAGCAACTCCCAGCAGAAAGGCGTTCCTTGCCGCCCTGGAGAAATCGGTGG
This sequence comes from Caldifarciminota bacterium, assembly GCA_026986535.1. Taxonomy (GTDB): domain Bacteria; phylum Hydrothermota; class Hydrothermia; order LBFQ01; family DSFT01; genus S143-66. The sequence continues at coordinate 2,908 of JALSOK010000102.1, read as the reverse complement.
CAATTGCTATCTTTCTTATGGAGGGAGACCGGTTCCCGGATGTGATCAGAACATTCGTGGGGGAAAGGGAAGCCACTTCGCTGGCCACACTCCCGATGTAATTTCCTCCCCTGCTTGGACCGAGCACCACTAAGCTCGCCTTATGGCTGTCTGCAAAGTCCACTATATTCCAGTGGGGATCCCCCTCCCGCAGATAAATATTCACTTCGCCAAGGGCCTTTTCCCTCTGAATCTCTTCCTTCAAATCGGCAAGTTTTCTGTGTATCTCTTCCTTCACCCGGTTGGCATTCTCGTCCAGTATGGTGGTCCACCCCAGAATTGCCCTGTAATAGGGAGGGACCGATTCTGCCACATGAATCACATCCAGAGTGGAGTTCATCTTGCCTGCTATGTAGGTGGCCCAATCAAGAGCCTTTTCAGAACTTTCGGAGAAATCCACACCCAAAACTATCCTGTGGAATATCTTCATGGCTCCATAATATTAAAGCCTTTGCCGATTACTCAAATACATCGGGAAACGCAGGGTACATGAATACAGGCGCCGGGGAGGGCGGGTGCAACTGGAATTCGGGAGGGCAACTTTAAAATATTGAGACTGCCGAATTAAACAAGCAAGGAGGTTGATCCATGGTGAAAGTCGGTATCAACGGTTTCGGAAGGATAGGGAGGGCTGTGTATAAGATTGCGAGGGAGATTGGAAACTTCGAAGTAGTCGCGGTAAACGACCTGGCCCCTGCTTCCACCCTTGCCCACCTGCTCAAATACGATTCCACTTATGGTAAGCTAAATGCGGATGTGAAGTCAACAGATGATTCCATAGTGGTGGATGGGAAGGAAGTTAAGGTGTTTTCCTACAGGGACCCCTCCGAGATTCCGTGGGGGGACCTCGGGATAGAGCTGGTGATAGAGGCCACGGGCCTCTTCAGGGACAGAGAGAAGGCCGAAAAGCACATTCGGGACACGGTTAAGAAGGTGGTGATTACCGCCCCCGCGAAGGGAGAGGATATTACCATCGTGATGGGGGTCAACGAGGAGAAATACGATCCCGCCTCCCATCATGTGATTTCCAATGCGTCCTGCACGACCAATGCCTTTGCCCACATGGTGAAGGTGCTGTACGACAACTTCGGTATCGAGAAGGGCCTCATGACCACGGTGCACTCCTACACCAATGACCAGAGGATACTGGATGCTCCCCACAGGGATTTGAGAAGGGCCCGCTCCGCCGCTATAAACATCGTTCCCACATCCACCGGCGCGGCGAAGGCCATCTTCAAACTCTACCCCGACCTTCAGGGGCGCCTGGATGCCATGTCGATGCGTGTTCCCACTGAAACGGGTTCCATAGTGGATTTTGCGGTAATACTCGGGAAGGATGTCACGGTTGATGAGGTGAAGGAAGCCTACCGCAGGGCCCAGAGCAGATATCTGGCTTACACGGAGGAGCCCATAGTGCTCAGGGATATAGTGCAGGACAGCCATTCGGTCATCATAGACGCTTCTCTGACGCAGGTTCTCGGGGGTAATTTCGTGAAGGTCTTCGGGTGGTACGATAACGAGTGGGGTTACTCCACGAGGGTGGTGGATCTGGTCAATTACATCATCGAAAAAGGAGGATTTTGATATGAGCAGAGTTCCGGAGGAACTTAAATATTCGAAGGACCACGAATGGGTGAGGGTAGAGGGGGATATAGCTGTAGTTGGAATCACCGACTATGCCCAGTCGGAGCTCGGTGATATCGTGTATGTGGAGCTCCCTGAAGTGGGAACGAAGGTCCAGAAGGGAGATACGGTGGCAACTGTGGAAGCGGTTAAGACTGCTGCCGATGTCTATTCCCCTGTCAGCGGTGAGGTGGTGGAGGTGAACTCCTCTCTCGAAGAACATGCGGAGCTTATAAACAAGGATCCTTACGGGGAAGGATGGATAGTGAAGATCAAAATGAGCAATCCCGATGAGCTCGGCGAACTGCTCAGTGCGGAAGAATATAAGAAACTGATAGGTGAATAGTGAATGGGGCGGAATCCCGCCCCGTGTTCTTCATGTCAATAGACTGTCACCTCGCCCAGCAGTATCCTCTTCCAGTACTCCGTGACCTCTTCCAGTTCTTCCCGGGCTATTTCCTCGATTTCGCTGTCGATTCCAGGAATTTCCCTGGAAAGTCGGACCTTCACATCCATTACCTGGGGTTCAGTTATGGGTTTTCCTATCTGGCTCACCACATATACATACGCCTCTTCCACTTCCTCCAGCTGCTCTACCACTTTTCTGGCCACCTCGTTGGCCAGGATGTTGTAAAGTTTCCCCACATGGCTTATGGGATTCTTCCCCGCGGGGGCTTCCAGAGACATGGGGCGATAGGGGGTTATGAGGCCATTGACCCTGTTGCCCCTTCCCACCTGACCATCATCTCCTGATTCTGCAGAGGTCCCCGTGACAGTTATATAGACGCTCTCCTTCTCCGGAATGTCGGCAGTGTTTACGAACACCTCGACCGGCCTGTCCGTGAGGCCGGAGGCAATTTCGAATACGAACTGCGTAATCTTCTCCTTCTTGTCCAGGTAATCCTGAAGATTCTCCACATACCTGTCCACGAAAGCGGCGGCAACCGTTATTCTGACCCTGTCCCCTATCCTGACCCCCATAACTTTAATATCCTCACCCAGGTATGGATGGTCTTTCTTGAACTGCCTGGAGTTGAGTCTGTTTTCCACCTCCATCACGATTCGCTCCAGCTGAGTGAGAGGTGCGAATCCCACGCCGAAGGAAGTATCGTTGGATTCGGGGGGTATGCCCTTTTCGAAGGCTATATCGTAGAGGGTCACCAGGTCCTTGCTTCCCGGCCTTACATTCAGGTCTATGGAGAGGTGGTTCCAGTTGTGGACATCCACATTGGGAACATTCTTCTGA
>JALSOK010000101.1 GCA_026986535.1 Caldifarciminota bacterium | reverse complement strand
GCCTTCCTTATGGGACCGAATTTCATTATGCACTCGAAGGCCTCCGGGAAAAGGGTAATGATGTCTATGTCCATAATCCTCTTCCTCCCGACATTCCCGCCCGAACCATCATTTCAATGGGGAAAAAGCCATCAACCACCGCCCTTCTGCTTCATCTCCTGGATTTTGCTCTCTATGCGGCTCTTCCAGTCCGGGGTTGTGGTCAGGAATGCAAAACTATCAGCACTCTGGTAGGACATAATACGAACAACTTCCCCCAACAGGGCATTGGCTATGCTCTTCTGGAGGCTCAGGGCGAAGGGAGAGCCCTCGAGGAGCATGGATGCCACTTCCATGCCCTTATCCATGAGCTTTCCGCTGTCCACCAGAAATTCCCCCAGACCATAACCATAGGCCTCCTCCCCATCTATTATCCGCCCGCTCAAAAGGAGCTCTCTGGCCCTTCCCGCACCCGCGCGGGCAATGAGCCTGTAGGTGCATCCAGCCGGCAGAACAGCCCCTATCTTAACAGCCGGGAATCCTATTCTGGCCCCCTTCGACAGAATGATGATGTCGGTCGAAAGGGCTATGCCAAACCCTCCCCCCAGAGCATAACCATCCACGAGGGATATGGTGGGGTGGGGAAAGTCGAAGATTTCCTCCATCAGCCTCTCCATATCCAGCGCGAATTTCCTCGCCTCGATGGTGCTGGAAAAACGGGTCAGGATAGAGAGATCAACCCCTGTGGAGAAAGCCTTCTGGCTCCTGCTGGCGATCATCAGGACCCTCAAATCCGGGTCCCTGCGCAGAATAAGGAGATTCCTCCTGAATTCATCTATGAACCTGTGGTCCATGGCATTAAGGGTCTCCGTCCTGCTGAGGTATAGAATGGCCAGCCCTTTCTTTCTATCCAGGTCTATGCTTATCATGGCCGAAAGTATAAAGAAACGGCATCCGATAAAACACTGCTGTAATCGAGCAGAGGAGCATGAGGCTCCGGCCTCTCCGAATTATCCGGAGTGTCAAATCTCCAGTTGCAGTTGATACAGGTGGTAATAGAAGCCCTTCTTTGCCATGAGTTCTTCGTGAGTGCCCTCCTCTATGAGCCTTCCATAGTAAAGGACGAGAATCCTGTCCACCTCCCTGACCGTGGACAGCCTGTGGGCGATTATAATGGCAGTTCTCCCCTTCAGGAGCCTCCTGAGGGATTCCTGTATATAGGCCTCCGTTTCCTGATCCACATTGGCAGTGGCCTCATCCAGGAGAATCACCCGGGGATCATGGGCTATGGCCCTGGCAAAGGAGACCAGTTGCCTCTGGCCTGCCGAAAGGGTGGCACCCCTTTCCACCACCTCGAGATTCACATCCAGCATACCCCTATCATCCACATGAAGGAGTGCCCTCCTGATTTCCCTGTCGGACATTTCCGAAAAGAGCTTTATATTGTCCCCCACTGTCCCCGAAAACAGGAAAACATCCTGCAAAACTATGGCAAATTGCCTGCGCAGGAAACCGAGGTCCAGCTCCCTTATGTCCACTCCATCGTACAGGATGCTCCCCTTCTGAACATCCCAGAATCGCAACAGCAAATTCATTATGGTGCTCTTTCCAGAACCGGTGGGACCCACAATCGCCACCTTTTCCCCCGGACGAACCCGAAAAGAAAGATCCCTCAGAACCCAGTTCTCATCCTCGTAGGCAAACCACACATTGCGAAACTCTATCTCTCCCCGCGTCTGTTGAAGAACCCTGTCCCCTCCCCTCTCCTCCTCCCTCTCCATGAGCAGGAAAATCCTCTTCGAGGCGATGAATGCCGACTGCATTATATTGTACTTATCGGCAAGATCCTCTATGGGTCTGAAGAGCATCTCCACATAGGAGATAAACGCCACCAGTCCGCCGAAAGTGAATGTCTGCGCAAGGATATCCCCTCCCCCCTTCCATATGATGAGGGCGAGGGCAACAGTGGAGAAAAGGTTGATAACGGGGCGGAAGATTCCAAAGATTATAATCAGCTTCACATAAGCCCTGTAAAGGTCATCGTTTATGCGGGCAAACTTCCTGTCCATGTAATCCTGGCGGTTAAAAGCCTGCACCACCACGATACCGGAAATCGTCTCCTGAAGGAATGCATTGACCATCGCAAGGACCCTTCGCACCCTGTCGTACCCCTGCCGGGCGAATTTTCGAAAGAGCATGGTGGCCACGAGCATGAATGGGATAAGGAGCATAATCCACAGGGTAAGGGAAGCGTTGATACGCATCATGATCAGCAAAATCCCGAATATGAGGATGAAGTCCCCAAGAAGGGCCACCAGAACCGATGTATAGAATTCGTTGATGGCATCCACATCGTTGGTCACCCTGGTAACGAGCCTCCCCACGGGCTGTTTCTGAAGGAATGGGATGGGAAGCCGGATCAGGTGGTCGAACAGGGTCGTGCGGATGGCGTATATGCTCTTTTGCCCCATGAGGGAGAGGAAGTAGGTCTTCAGAAAGTTGAAGACGAAAGCCAGAATCAGAAGGAGCATATACAAAACCCCTGCCCTTATAACATTGCGTATGTGGTGATTTCGAAGCCGGCTCCTCTGTGCGGGAGACAGAGCGGCGAAAGTTCCGCTTTCTATAATCCACATATCCCCCACCCTCAGAACCCCCGCCACGGAATCCTTCACGATGAAGTACCTCTCCTCCGAAAGGTAACCCCCTTTCTCCAGCTCCGCCCTTCTGTACTGAGGAAGCAGGTGAAGAACCACGAAGCTGTCGGCGAAAGCTTTCTCCGGCTGACCATACCAGTCGGGGAACTTCTTCAGGCGGGCCACCTGCGGAACGATGTTGGTATCTATGGTGCGTTTGACCAGATATGGAAGGAAGAGGTCTATGGCCGAAGCGATGAAAACGAACACAATACTGACGAGGAGGAGCCTCCTGTGGGGAAGGACGAACCGGAAGAGGGCCAGAAATTCCCGCATTGGAGGAGAAAGTTTAAACCACATCGCCCTGTACTTTTCCATCCGATTCCTCCGCAGATTCTTCACATCAGGCCGATTCCGACATCAAATGCTCCCGAAATCCCGATGGAATTTAGATGTTTTAAAATTGGGGGATGTTCGACCTTATAGCCCCCTTCTACGACATGCTCCTGGGAGGAATAGGGGATGTGGACCCCATACTGAAGCATATCCATGGAAATGTCCTGCTGGACCTGGGGGGTGGAACCGGACGGGTGAGCCAGCACCTTCCCGACTCCCTGACCCGCATTATACTGGATGAATCCCTGAACATGCTGCGTCAGGCGAGGAAGAAGGGACTTCCCGCGGTGAGGGGGGAAGGGGAAAACATGCCCTTTCCCGATGAAAGCTTCGATTCCATAATCATCGTGGACTCCTTCCACCACCTCAGAGATCAGAAAGGGGTCCTCCGGGAATGCCACAGGGTTCTGAAAACTGGCGGAACCCTGATAATCCGTGAGCCCAACATAGAGCGCCTGCCCATAAAATTCGTCGCCCTGTTCGAGAGGCTGGCCCTCATGAGGAGCAGGTTCTTCTCCTCAGGGGATATCATCGCAATGGCAGAGGGCTTCAGCCTGGAGGCACTGGAAATGGGAACCTTTTTCAACCTTGTATTGAAAAAAGTCTGATGCAAAATGATTTGGGTTGATACATAATACGAACTGCGAACAGTATAAGCTAACCAACTGAACACATTAAAATTACCCTGTCATGATCTGGCTGATGAGTATTCCCCTGTGGGTCCATGGTCATCCCGTGGAAGAATATCCGGACAGAGGTATATTCCTGTCCGACGACGGTTATCACATAGTTCAATTCACAGGTCCGGTAAAGAAGGAGTACAAAGACATACTCTCCAGCAAGGGGGTAAGGTTCTACGACTATCTGCCCCGATACGCTTTCATCGTACGGGCAGACAGGTCCCTCCTGGAAGAAATAAGCACGCTCCCGTTCATCCAGAGAATCATACCGGTGGAGCCCTCCTACAAACTGCCCGTCCACATGCAGGATAAACTCAATTCGTGCTACATAAGAGAAGGGAATCTCTACCGCGTGAGAATACTGACATACGAAAAACAGCAGCTGGAAGATATAGCCCGCATCCTGCAGAAATCCGGCTTCGAGCCCATCCACATAAACACCCTGTATGTCCCCTACATGGAAATCTACCTCCCCCTGAACATTATCCTCGATATAACAGGCATTCCGGAGGTGAAATTCGTGGAGTTCAGACATCCCATAACCAGCTGGAACAACGCAAAAGTCATCACCCATCAGACGGGAACCTTCATCGACCTGGAGAATTCCACATCCCCGCTGGATACCATAATCTGGATGAAGGGGATACACGGAGAGGGGGAAATCATCGGCCACAACGACGATGGACTCAATGCAAACCACTGCATGTTCGACGGGACAGTGGATGGCCAGAGCAAGATAGTGGACCTGTGCAACTACGACTCCGGAGGCTGCGGCCAGACATCCCTGACCTCCGGAACCAGCTGTGATTCCAATCCGGGAGCTGGATGTCATGGAAACCATACGGCCGGAACGGCTCTGGGTGGGACGGACGAGATTATAGCCTCGGCCCCCCAGAATATCCCCTACAGGGGCATGGCCTACAAGGCCAGACTGGTTTCGCAGGAGCCCCTGGGAGGAGGGTCCTCCGGATTTGCCCAGGTGCTTCAGGATGCATACGACAGAGGAGTAAGGGTACACACCAACAGCTGGGGAATGATCTGTCCCAGCTGGTTCGGAACGAGCTGTTCGCCATCCGATTACAACACCGATGCCCAGACCATAGACAACTTCGTCTGGAATAACCCGGATATGGTGGTGGTGTTTGCCGCAGGCAATCACGGGGACGACAGATGTGCTTCCGGATGCTACAGAACGGCCAGCGACCCATCCACAGCAAAGAACGATATAACAGTTGCCGCAATGGCAAGGAGAGTGGATGCCAAGATGGGATGGAGTGCATACGGTTCATACCAGAGCGGAAGATTCGGAAATGACATCGCAGTTATAGGGGACACCACATACTCCGTCGATGGAAGCACCTCGTGCGGAATAACAACATCCTGGTGGTGGATGGGGACATCGATGGCAACCCCTTCTGCGGCAGGAATGTCCGCCCTCATAAGACAGTACTACAGAGAGGGCTGGTTCCTGGATGGGACGAAGAATCCGACGGCGGGAATAAATCCCTCCGCCGCCCTGGTCAAAGCCTCCATCCTTGCGAGCGCCGTCCCCATAGCCCACGACGGGGATGTGAGTTTCGGCAACGAGCCCTCCGCCCCCGACAACCCCGTACCCAATGGAAACGAGGGGGCAGGAAGGCCCGTCCTGGACAACTTCATGTACTTCTCCCCGGAAGATGACTGGGTCAGCCCCGCAGACTCCTCCGATGAGAGGAAATCCCACCTGTGGTTCGTGGAAAACACAACCGGATTGAACACAGATGAGATAGTGGAATACAAGGTGCACATAGTGAATCCCAACATGACAACCCGATTCGTCCTGGCATGGAGCGATTATCCCGCCTCGACCAACTGCGCCAGCGGAGGGGGATGCCTCGTGAATAATCTGGATATGGTGGTGGTGGACAGCGCCACAGGGGATGTGTATTACGGGAATGCAACCACCACGGGTCTGGACAACCTCACACCGGCAAACACTCCCAATTATGACGATGCCAACACATGGGAAATAGTCAGAATCAGCGGTGTGAAGAGCACCTTCTATATCAGAATAACCGGACAAAATGTACCCGATGGTCCACAGCCCTTTGCACTGGTGGTCTCGGGGGGAGTGGGTCCGGCTCCGACCCCCGTATCCACACCGGAGGAGAGCAAAGGGATACGGATAATTTACAGCGAAGGGGATGCCCTCAGGTTCCTGCTTCCGGATGGGAAGTTCCAGATTGCAATTTACAGCCCATCGGGAAGACTGCTTCAGAAGAAAACAGCCAGGAAAAGCACCACGCTTAACCTGTCCGGCTTCACGAAGGGCATTTACATAATTCATGTATTGCAGGAAGGAAAGGTGGTATCCAGGAGAAAAGTGGTCATCAGATAGCGGGGCCCCTCTGCCCCGCCCACTCCAGATTCATTTTCATGCAAAGGTGTAAAATTAAGCCATGAAATTCGACAGGAATAAGTTCCAGGAGGCTTACGAAAGATGGAAGGAGAAGAGGAATAAATTCCAGGACACAACCCGCCCCACATACAGGACCATTTCCGGCATTCCCATCAAGGATCTCTACACACCGCAGGACATCGAAAACAAAGATTACCTGAAAGACCTCGGCTTTCCGGGAGAGTACCCCTACACGCGGGGACCCTATTACAACATGTACAGGGGAAAGATATGGACGATGCGCATGTTCGCCGGATTCGGGAGGGCAAAGGACACCAACGAAAGGTTCAAATTCCTCATGAAGCAGGGGCAGACAGGACTTTCCACCGCATTCGATATGCCTACCCTCATGGGTATAGATTCCGATGACCCCAGAGCAGAAGGGGAAGTGGGAAGGGAAGGAGTTGCGGTGGATACCCTGGCCGACTTCGAGATCCTCTTCGATGGAATTGACCTGGGGAAGGTCTCCACATCCTTCACCATCAACTCCCCTGCAATATTCATCTACACCCTCTACCTGGCAATTGCAGAAAAGCAGGGGGTCCCGTGGGAGAAGATAAGGGGAACCCTTCAGAACGATATCCTGAAGGAATACCATGCGCAGAACGAATACATTTTCCCTCCCGAGCCATCCATAAAGCTCATCACGGATATAATAGAATTCTCCACACGCCACACCCCCAAGTTCAATACCATATCCATATCCGGATACCACATAAGGGAAGCCGGCTCCACAGCAGTGCAGGAACTTGCATTCACCCTCGCCGACGGATTCGCATATGTGGAGGCCGGAATAAGGAGAGGCCTGGATGTGGACGACTTTGCTCCCCGCCTTTCCTTCTTCTTCAATGCCCACATGGACTTCTTCGAAGAGATAGCCAAGTACCGGGCCGCCAGAAGGATATGGGCAAGGGAGATGAAGAACAGATACGGGGCGAAGAAACCCGAGAGCCTGCGCCTGAGGTTCCATACTCAGACAGCCGGATGCTCCCTGACAGCCCAGCAACCCCTGAACAATATCATCAGGACCACCATAGAGGCGCTTGCCGCCGTTCTGGGCGGAACCCAGTCCCTGCACACCAACTCGTACGATGAAGCCCTGCAACTGCCGAGCGAGGAAGCCGTAACCATAGCCCTGAGGACCCAGCAGATTATAGCCTACGAAACGGGGGTAATAAACACAATCGATCCCCTGGCGGGAAGCTATTTTGTCGAAGCCCTCACCGACGAAGTGGAGCGCCAGGCATACGAATACTTCGAGAAGATTCTCAAGATGGGGAACGGCTCCTTCCTGGATGGAATGATAGAAGCTGTGAACAATGGATTCGTAAAGAAAGAGATAGCCGACGCCGCATACGAATTCCAGCAGAGGGTGGAGAGCGGCGACTATATAATCGTGGGGGTCAATGCATATCAGGACGATGTGCCGCTCGAGGTTCCCAAATTCTATGTGGATCCGGCCATAGAGGAGGAGCAGGTAAAATTCGTGAAGCACATAAGGGAAACGAGGGACAACACGCTGGTAAAGCAGAGGCTGGAGGAGCTGGAGAAAGCGGCAAGGGAGAACAGGAATCTGGTTCCGTATGTTCTGGAGGCGGTGAAAGCCTATGCCACAGAAGGAGAAATCATGAACACCCTGAAGAAGGTCTACGGAACATTCAGGGAAGTGGTGGTGATATGAAGGAAGTAGAGTTAAAAAGGATAATCCAGCAGAACAGGATAAAGGAATTCGAGAATCTGGTGAAGACCGGAAGGATAACATACAACCAGCTTCTGAGCGACCTGTACAGGTTCGATGAAGAAGTCAGGGTGATTCATCTGGTCTCCGAATTCGGAAGCCCGGAAATACTCCGAATCCTCATAGAGAACCAGCCCTACGACACGGAGAAAATCGTCAACCTGCCGGATGCCCACATGAGGCTCCCCATTCACTATGCCGCGAAAGGGGGTAAAGTGGCCAATATGGAAGCTCTTATGTCCTACGGAGCCAGCATAAACCTGCTCGACAGCAGTGGAAAGAGCACTCTCATGTATGCAATTGAAAGTGGAAATCCCGAAGCAGTGGACTTCGTTCTCCGGCACATGGATCCGGAAATTGCGAAAGAGACGGATCAGGAAGGGATGGATGCGCTGGACTATGCTATAAAATCGGGGAATTACGAAATAGTCAGGAAAATAATCGACTCACTGAAACCGGAGCCCCGCGAGATTCCGTACGAAATCGGCAGTTCCAGGATAGCAGGATACCTCAAACGAAAGGGCTTCGAAGTAAAGGTAAAGCGCAGCAGAAAGGAACTGCAACCCCTGTGGAACCTCTCCGGGGAAGAAATCCTGAAAGAGGCGATAAAGGATTTCGCATCCCTTATAAACAGAAGCCGCACCCGGGACCGGGAACTCCTGAAAAAGGTGGCAATCGCTCTGATTCCCAGAAGGCGACTGCTCATTAGATTTCTGAAGAACATTCCCGCAGGAGTGAAGAAAGAGAACAGGTTCTGGATCCTGGAGGGGATTCTCGAAGAAATTTACGGGGACGACCTCATAACCAGGCGGCCGGAATCACTCGCCCGACTCATCAGGGATGCGGCCAATGCGCTGAAGGTGGATTTGAATCACCTGAGATTCGGACAGAAAACCCTCCTGCACGAAGCGGCCGCATGCGAGGACATAACATACCCCCCTTTCCGATACAGAGCCCTGATTCTGCTGATGGCCGGTGCGGACCCCAATGTCAGGGATGAGGATGGAAATACCCCATTGCATCTGGCGGCGAAGCATGGGCATCTGGGAATAGTAAAGGATCTGGTCAGGTATGGGGCAGACATCAACGCGGAAAATCTTTCCGGATACACACCCCTCGCCCTGGCGATTAAAGGCGGAAACAGGGAAGTGGAGGAATTCCTCAGACAGATGGGAGGGAAGGTTTGAATGAGGTTCCTGATTAAATTCGCTGTGAACGCCCTGGCCCTCTGGATAGTGTCTCTTATCGTTCCGGCCATAAAGTTCACCAGCTCGAGCGGCCTCATAATTGCGTCCATTCTCATAAGCCTGCTCAACAGTTATATAAAACCCGTGCTCCAGCTGATTACACTGCCCATAACCATTCTGACCCTGGGCCTGTGGGCTGTATTTTTGAATCTCCTTCTCTTCTGGTTCGTGGACTGGCTGGTTCCCGGCTTCGAAATGCATGGCTTTTGGGGAAGCCTTCTGGGAATAATTCTGTATTCGATACTGGCAACAATCATAGAAGCAGTCGTTGGTCTGGACGGAGAAAAGGGATAGTATTATCCCCGCAGTGGAATATGCAGATCCTGACCGCCCTGCAGTCCCTCCCGGGCAGTACCTGAAATCTATATCAAAAATTGGACATGAGTGGCAAGGGAATTCAGCATCCTGACGGAGGATAATCCCTTCTGTACTACATCCACCATCAGGCCAGAAGTCAGAAATCGGACCCTTTTGCCTCATTCCTCCCGGAACAGTTCACTGGCCCCCTCCCGCCAGAAAGTGCTGAAATCCGTACCAAAAATTGGACAAGAGTGGTAAGGGGTTGCCCCTTACCACAAAATTATGAAACGAACAATTGAAAAAATCTTAAAGAAAATAGGGTCCCCGAAGGAACCCTCAAAATGGAACGCTACCAAAATTATACACCTCC
>JALSOK010000100.1 GCA_026986535.1 Caldifarciminota bacterium | reverse complement strand
TCTCAGGTGCAATCCGCTGTCTAAAGGGGGGATAGACTGGCCATGAACTTAAACAGAGTTCTGTGGTATTTTCTCATCTTCATGGCGGGATATTTTCTGTGGATGTCCTTCTTCGGTCCCCGCCGGCAGAACAGCACCCCGAAGGAAGTGCAGAAGACAGTTCTCCATATTCCTTCTCCCGATTCCACCGTTGCAGTGGAACTGCAGGACTACTCCCTGAGGATTTCGCCTGCTGGAGGGTACATATCCCACATTGAAATCAAGAAATACGGCGCTACCATAGTCGACGGTCATCCCCTGCTCTACTTCCCCTCCAGAGGGGAAAGGCTTTATACCATAGAGGCAAAGGAAAGCCGGATAGACCTATCCGATTCCACAGACAGCTTCTCGTACATATTCGGACAGAACTACACTATAAGCATAGAGAATTCGGATACCATCGTAAAGCTCTACAATCTCCTCCACGGAGGAAACAGGAACGAAGAAGCACGACTCTCCGGACTCATTTACTACGATGGGAAGAAAGTCCATTCGATAAGCGATAAAAAACTCAAGAACGGCTTCAGCATCACCAATCCCGTCTGGTTCGGCTACAGGAGTCAGTTCTTTTCCTTCATAATCCTATCTTCCGCACAGGAAGTGAAAGCTCGGGCAGACGACGGGGGGAATGTGGAGATTACTGCCCGGCTGAAGCAGAAGGACTACAGAACCTATCTGGGGCCCATAGACCCTGATATAATGAAGAGGGTGGACCCGAGTCTCTACAATGTCTTCAACTGGGGCAACTTCCTCATCGCCCCATTCACGAAATTCATCTTCTACACCTTCAGGTTCCTCCATAACTTCATCCCCAATCTGGGATGGGTGATCATACTCTTTGCCCTGCTCATGAAACTGGTATTTTCGCCCCTGACCTACACTTCCTACAAATCCATGGCAAAGATGAGGGAGATACAGCCCAAACTGAAACAGATTCAGCAGGTTTACAAGGACGACCCCCAGAAGATGCAGGAAGAAATGATGAAGCTCTACAAGGAGCACGGCGTCAACCCATTCGGTGGATGTCTTCCCCTCCTCATACAGCTGCCCATATTCTGGGGATTGTACAATGTCCTGAAGGACAGCATAGATTTCTGGAACGCCCCCTTCATGCTCTGGATTCAGGACCTGTCGGCGAAGGACCCCTATTACATCCTTCCCATAATAATGGGGCTGGTCACTCTGGCCAACACCTTTATGCAACCCACAGCAGACAGGAATGCCCGAATGATCGGTATCATAATGGCAGCAGTGTTCGTGTTCATCTTCATGAACTTTCCCTCCGGACTGGTCCTTTACTGGCTGGCGTACAGCACCTTCAGCGTGGTGGAGCAGTACATCTTCCGCAGAATCATGTCGGCATCGAAGCAGGGATAAGTTTCAAAACATCGGAAAGGAATAGCTGTTTCCCGCCTATAAAATTTCATCTCAACAGGAGGTAAGGTGATGCCACGCTACATAGAGGGTACCGGTAACACCATCGAGGAAGCAGTCAAAAACGCCCTGGAAAAAGCCGGATTCGACATTAACGAGGAGGTGGAATATGAACTGGTAAGCGAAAACCCGCTCCGGGTCAGGGTGTATCTCAAAAGGGAGTTCCCGGAGCTGGATATGGTGGAGGAGGAAGTGAAGAAATTCATAGAGAAAATGGGTGGGAGAGCAACTGTATTCATAGAAATAATGGAACCCAACAAGTATTACATTAACATCAGGACCAGAAGGCTGGACAACATGCTCATAGGTAAAGAGGGGAAGGTTCTCAGGGAGTTCAGCTACCTGATGTCCATAATACTCAAGAAGAAACTGCCCGAGGCCACATTCGTTATAGATGTGGCAGGGTACAAGAGGAGAAGGGAAAAATACCTCATCAACAAAGCCATAGCCACAGCAAAGCAGGCCATAGAAACGGGGATGGAATATACTCTGGACCCGATGGAAGCATCCGAGAGGCGCAAGGTAAAGGAAGCCCTCAGGGAGATAGACGGAATAAGGGTTTACACCGTGGGCAGGGGCAGGGATATAAGGCTCGTTATATCCCCTCTGAAGAAGAAGGATGAGCAGTAATCCACGGGGAAGGGCGTGAATGACACCATCGTTGCAATTGCAACTCCCTACGGATACTCGGCCATCAGCGTTATCAGAGTGTCGGGAGATTCTGTTCTCCCGATAGCAAGAAAACTGTTTTCCATCGAAGACTTAGAGCCCAGGAAGGCCCACTACCTCCTCCTGAGGGACCCCGCCTCTGGAAATGTTCTGGACGATGTTATAGCCATTTACTATAAATCTCCCCGCTCCTACACCGGGGAGGATATGCTGGAGATCTTCGCCCACGGCAACCCCCTCATAGCTCGCAGGATAGTGGACATCATCATTTCGCTCGGAGCAAGGCAGGCTGAAAGGGGTGAGTTCACGAAGAGGGCCTTCCTGCACGGAAAGATGGACCTCGTTCAGGCAGCCACCATAAACAACATCATAAATGCCCGAAGCGAGCGGGCCATATATGCCCTCAGAAACCGGATGGAGGGACACCTCTCCAGAGAGCTCACCAATCTCAGAGAAAAGCTCCTCGACCTGCTCAAAGAAATAGAGGCCCGGATAGACTTCGAAGATGATGTTCCCGACATCCCGAGGGAGAAAGTAAACCGGCGCCTCGATGAAATCATTGCCCTCATCGAGGATATGCTGGAAAGTGCCCGACCCATGGAAAAGGTTGTGGAGGGCATCAGCATAGTGATACTGGGAAAAGTCAATGTGGGCAAATCATCCGTATTCAACAGGCTCCTGGGATTCGACAGGGCAATAGTGTCCAGCAGGGAAGGAACGACCAGGGATTACATATCGGAGAACCTCCAGATGGGTGGATTCATGTTTCGGGTCATAGACACCGCCGGCATCAGAGAAACAGAGGATTACATAGAGAAGATGGGCATAGAGCGGAGCCTTGCGCTCAGGGAAAGCTCGGACATCATCCTGTTCGTGGCCTCTGCGGAGGGGATAGACAAAAGAGAAAAGGAACTTATTTCGAAATTGCCCCCACCGCGAACCATTGTGGTGATAAACAAATCGGACATCCGGGAGGCAGAATTCTCCGTGGAACCCTTCAAAACCGTAAAGGTATCCGCCAGAACGGGCGAGGGCTTCGACCGGTTGAGGGATGAAATCCTCCGCATCGCGCAAGAAATGTTCTCTGGAGACTTTTACTTCTCCACTGGCGAACTGAATCTCCTCAATGAGGCCCTGAAGCAGTTAAAAACTGCCCGTCAGATGGAAGAATTCCCCATAGACATGACCACATATCACATCAGATCAGCCGCCCTGTCCATTGCCAGCATTCTGGGCATAGAGGATCTCCCGGAGGAGGTCCTGGACAGGGTTTTCAGGGATTTCTGCATAGGGAAATAACGAATTCATCCCCTTCTGAAAAGGCCGATGAGGTCTGCCTGCCTGAGCAGTCTATAGACCACAGCCGGTGATAAACCAACTACAGTAAAGAAATCGCCCTCCACCTTCCTTATGAAGCGGGCCCCGATCCCCTGCACAGCATAACCACCCGCCTTGTCCATCGGCTCCCCCGTCCCCACATACCATTCTATCTCTTCATCCGACATAGGATAGAAGAAAACGCGTGCAAAATCCAGATGGCTGTACCTCCTGCTCCCATGCAGAAGGACCGTTGCAGTAAACACCAGATGGCTTTTACCCGAAAGCTTCCTGAGCATTGCGAATGCATCCTCCGGACCCGAGGGCTTCGGCAGAACCCCGTCCAGAAAGACGACGGTGTCGCTCGCCAGTATGGGCAGATCCGCGTAGCTACTCTGCACGGCCAGGGCCTTGTTCAGGGCGTTCTCCATCACAGTTCTCACAGGATCATCGTAAACTACTTCCCGGATACCCGGATCCACCGCTTTGAACTTCAGTCCCATGGACCGTAGAATCTCCCTCCTGCGGGGAGAAGAGCTGGCTAATACAAGCACGTTTCTTCCACCTCCGAAAAATCACTGTACATGGCATAAAGTATATCCATCTCCTCGAGCATCCCCTCGAGCTCCCTCACCCTGCTGAACACACTTCCCAGGTTAAAGATCTGCTCCAGGAGCAGGGGCATCGCCCTTGCGGGGGAAAGTCTGAGAATCACTGGATAGGCTCCCGGACTGTACCGGATGAAGCATATACGACGCGGCCTGTCCTGACGCACGAACTCCGGAGGACTCAGGGTAAAGGGTATATGCATGAATACTTTCCCATCCCTCAGAACCACCATATCCTCCCCCATATAAACGAATCCCCTCCTCAGGGCACTCCCGACAGCCCGGGTCTTTCCACTACCGGAGCGCCCCACGAACAGGATGGCCCCATTCCCCCCCGAAACAGCCCCCGCATGGAGGAGAAATCCCCCATCGTAATCCCCGGCGAGCATATACCTCAATCCATAGGCAGTGTATGGGTACCACCTTTCCGGAGGGACATAAATGACCCTCCTCTCAGGAAAAACCCTGTAGGAGTGATAGGACCTGACGGATACTCTGAAGATGGGTTCCTTTTCCGTGGATATCCAGGAGAGCGGACTCTCATCCATGGGGAAAGGGGAACAGACCTCCAGGCTCCTGTCCAGATATTCAATCCTCAACGAGCCCCTCCTTCCTCATCATCAGAAGGAATCTCTCCAGGTCCCTCCTGGCCACTTCTACAGACACCCCGAAGTCCCGGGAGTACTCCTCCACCACCTCCTCCTCCGCTTTTCCATCCAGCATCATTTCTAAGAGATATGAGGATGTGATATTCAGGTGAATGATCCTCTCTTCCCGGGAATCGTAGATAATATACCCCTCGTCCGTAAGGGTGAGTTTCAGGCCCTCTCTCAGCCTCATCGCCCTATGACCCCCAGCACCGTCAGAAGGGTGATAAATCCGGTGGTGGTATTCACAATGGTCCAGATCAACTGCCAGTTTATCCTGCGGGCCATCTTCAGATACAGGAGATCCCCGGGCATTACTGGAACTGTGGCGTTTTTGTCCAGCTGGAACCGGACCGAATCCCTGTAGAGCTCCACAGTACGAATATCCTTATACGGAGCCACATTCGAGAGGAGTATGGCATCCCGGACCGTCATCCCCTTTCTGTAGGGAACGGATGCATTGTTTCCAGAACTGGTGGCAAGATAAACGACTGGCTCCAGCCTGTTGACAATATCGATCATGACCAAAGCAGAAGGATAGTATTTCCTGACGCTGGCGAATATGGTATCCCGGGCGGAAAAGATGTCCAGCCCTCCTACCCTTATATAACCGAAGGGCTGAAGGAGAATGGTGCTGTCCTCCCGCACCACCACCCTGGCTTCGTAATCGTATCCACCCAGTTTAACCAGCAGAACATCACCGGTTCGAATCGTATCCACGGTTAAAGCGATTAAAAACAATCCCATCATTTGCTGTAGAGGTATGCAATCAGCCCCTTCTGGGCATGCAATCTGTTCTCTGCCTGCTCGAATACGATGGAGGCATCGCTCTCGATGACATCCTGCGTCACTTCCTCCCCCCTGTGGGCCGGCAGACAGTGCATGAACTTGGCAGAAGGGGATGCCATCTCCATAACCTCCCGGTTCACCTGATAGGGCATGAATACCCTTTTTCTCTCCTCTGCCTCCGCCTCCTGTCCCATGGATGCCCACACATCCGTATATACGAAGTCGGCTCCCTTCACAGCATTTATATCAGTTGTAATCTCTATCTTGGCTCCCGTCTTCTCCGCCACATGAAGTGCCCTTTCCACAACCTTCTCCGACGGAGCGTATCCCTCCGGATGAATCAGAACGAACCTGTTGCCCATCTGGGCCGACATGAGCATAAGGGAGTGGGCCACATTATTTCCATCTCCCACGAATGCAAGGGTAAAATCGTTGCTCCATCTGGTGAGCTCGAATATCGTAAGGAAATCGGCAAGGGCCTGGCACGGATGTTCGAGGTCAGAGAGGGCATTGATCACGGGTGTTCGTGTGTATTTAGCAAGTTCTTCCAGTGTGGCATGAGCATAGACGCGGGCAACAATCCCCTCGGTCCACCTGTCCAGATTGCGGGCCACATCCTTCACCGGCTCCCTCACTCCCATGCGCACCGATTTATGATCCATATACATGGGAAATCCCCCCAGCTGATGGATTCCTATCTGAAAGGTGGCAAGGGTCCTGAGGGAGGGCTTTTCGAAAATCAGGGCTATGGTTCTGTGATTCAGCAGGTTTTTATATCGGATGCCCATCCTGTATTCCCTCTTGAGCTCATAACCCAGCCGCAAAACCTCTTTCGTCTCTTCGGGGGAAAGGTCCAGAACCGAAAGATAATCCCTCTTCATGGGAGAAATTTTAAACGGCAGAAAATTCTAAGAGAGATGATTAAAAACAAATGGGGGATGCAGGGGCGCATACGCCCCCAAAAGGGCCATTACTCGCCCTGAGCCTCCTGGGCTTCCTGCTGAGCGTTCTCCTGATTCTCTTCTGCCTGAGTGGTATCCTGAGTCTGAGTCTCCTGAGTGGCTTCCTGCTGCTGCTGTTCCATCTGCTGGGTCTGGGTTTCTTCAGCAGCCTTCTCCTCTCCTCCCTGACCGCCGCATGCCGCCAGGGAAACTCCAAGCACGAGCGCTATCAAAAGGTTCCTCATGGTCCTACCTCCTTTTTACTCCAGCCTGCAGGCTGAGGTTTTAATGGTTATAAATTTTAAAGCTTAAATAACCTCTCAATTAAGTGTGAAATTTTTGCAAAACCGGGGCAAAGACCAGATGCCACAAAACCATCCAATGCAGAGTTCTTTAAATTCCCATAAGCCTTTTTACTGCCCTGATCTGGGCCCTCAGATTCTCCTTAAAGGCGTATATGGGCTGGCGTATCTTCTTCGCCCTGTAATACTTTTCCACCATGTACTCCATCACTTCTTCGAAGGAGTCGAATCTCTCCAGAGCCTGCCGTATATCCCCGATGTACTCCATGGTGTATTCCCGGGAACGGCGCAGGAAATCCCGAACCTCCCCTCTACCCCTGATGATTCTCTCATGGGGAAGTCCCAGTATCTCGATATCGAGGGATGCAATCTTCTCGAAGCTGGATAGATAGAGTTCCACATCCGCAAGAAACTGGGGAAGGATATATGTATAATCCGCATTCGGAACCCCCACTGCCTCCCCCACCACTGCAAGAGCACAGCGGGGAATGTAATAGCTGACCGAATCTCTGGTATGGCCGGGGGTTTCCAGTATCAGGACCTCCAGGCTGTCGATGAGAATTCTCTTCCCATCCTCCGCCCTCTCATCGATGGGGAAGGGCTCGAAGTGGTAATCGTAATCAACACCTATGAATTCCAGCTCCTTCCTGTTGAGGTTCTCTATAAGGGCCAGGGCCCTTCTGCTCGAAAATACTCTATCGAATCCCGCATGGGCCACATGCTTCCCCACTCCCACGGATTTCCCGATGACGGGCATGCCGCCTATATGGTCGTAATGGGAATGGGTGAACAGCACATAATGAAGAAAATCCACATTTTCGGCTCCGAAGAAACCAGAGATCTGAAGGCCCCAGAAAGCAGTTCCTGTATCCACCAGAGCCCTCTTTCCACCGGACTCGATGAAATACACGAAAGCATAAGCATTACCCAGCACCCTGACACCATCGCACAGGGGCTCGACGCCAAATTCGATTTCTCTCATAATGAGAAGTTTACTTTACCATTTCCATTATGCTTTAAAATTTACTTGCAAACGATTTGCAAAAAATCATGAACAGCTGAAAAGGAGGTAAAACCATGAAGCTGATAGGAGATAGGTTTCCGGAGGTAGAAGTGGAAACCACGCACGGGAAGATTAAGCTTCCGGATCACTATGCGGGAAAGTGGTTCGTGCTCTTCAGCCATCCCGCCGACTTCACCCCCGTATGCACCACGGAATTCGTATCCTTCCAGAAGCACTACGATGAGTTCCGTCAGCTGGGAGCCGAACTGATCGGTCTATCCGTGGACCAGGTATTCTCCCACATCAAATGGGTGGAGTGGATAGAAGAGAAACTGGGCGTGAAGATAGAATTCCCCATCATCGCCGACCATACTCTGGATGTCTCCAGGGAGCTGGGGCTCATACATCCCAATAAAGACACCACGACCGTCAGGGCGGTCTTCTTCGTCGATCCCAACGCCATCATAAGGGCCATAATCTACTATCCCCAGGAGATTGGAAGGAGCATACCCGAGGTAGTAAGGGTCCTCAAAGCCCTCAAGACATTCGACGAGAAGAAGCTCGCGGTTCCCGCCGACTGGCCCCAGAACGACATTATCGGAGACAAGCTGATCGTGCCTCCCGCCAAGAGCGTGGAAGACGCCAAAAAGAGGCTCGAAGGCGCCCAGAAGGGCGAGCAGGAGTGCTTCGACTGGTGGTTCTGTTATAAGAAGGCCTGATCCTTCTGGAGGGCTCTGCCCTCCCTTAGAATATCCACGAGTATTCCCTCCGCCCTGAGCACCAGATAGAGGGTATCTTTCCCCTGGAATCGCCTGGAATAGACTCCCGGAACGAACATTATTTCCCCACCGCTCTCCACCACCGGGATAATCTCCCTGAGAACCGGGTGAATCTTTCGATTTATAAGGGCATCCTTCAGCTTCTTCCTTCCCGCCCTGTCCCCCTTCCTTCGGGACCTGATCTTCAGGGGGAAATCTGCCCGATTCAGGGGAATGGAAATCGTGAACCTATCCCTCTGCGGTCCGGAACTGAGATGGTAGGAAAGGGTTATCATGGGATGAAAATTGAGAACACCCCTTCCGGGATAGAGAAAGTGGACTCCTCCGGCAGATGGCACTTTTGTGTATACTGCAACCACACCATGGGCGGAATGGATAAAGATGTTTCCTGGAATATTGATTCTGCCCCCCTTTTCTATCACCTCGACCGCATCCTCTATGTGTTTTCTGGTAATAGCGGGCAGCAATCGGGAGAGGAGCAGAGCAGTCCAGTAGGGCTCTTCCAGCAGTATGCGGGACCTCAGAAGGTAAAATCCCCTCTCCCTGTAAATAAGGGCCCTTTTGAAGAGGAGGCGAATCTCCCGCAGATGGTATTTATAGGTGGAAACGAGGTTCCTGTAGGTCCTCCGGAAGCCGGATAATCCCATCGGAAATCTTTCCAGAAGGGGCTTTTCCACCCTCCGCCTGATGTAGTTCCTCTCGAATTTATCCTCCAGATTGGTCTCGTCAACGCTGTAATGGATACCGGACTTGTGCAGTTTTTCCTCTATCTTTGCCTTTTCCAGTAAAATCAGAGGTCTGACGATTCTCCCCCTGCGGGGAGGCAACACCAGACCCAGGGGACCGGTTCCCTTTATGGAATTGAGGAGGAAGGTCTCGAAGGCATCGTTCAGGTTGTGGCCGGTGGCGATGTACCGGAATCCATTTCGAAGAGCAACTCTCCTGAGGATCCTGTAGCGGAGAATTCTCCCGGCCTCCTCTATAGAAAGCCCCCTGTCGCGGGCAAACTCTTCAACCCTGACCCTCACGACGCAGTGGAAGATGCCCAGCCTTTTTCCGGTCTCGATGGTCCTCTTCTCCTCCTGCAGGGCGGATTTCCTCAGAAGATGATTTATATAGCAGATGCCCACATTCTCCCGGCCCAGCTTTCCCATCAGATAGTACAGCAGATAGGTGGAATCGGGGCCACCGGAGAATGCAACGAGAACCCGTCCCTTCACTGCCCTGATTCAAGTTTAAAGGAAGTCCGTACTCAGGAGTTCCTGGTGCGCAGAGAGGCC
>JALSOK010000099.1 GCA_026986535.1 Caldifarciminota bacterium | reverse complement strand
GCACCTTCTGGAGCGGCTTCCAAAATTCCCCAGATTGACAGCCAGCCAGAGGGTTGCAAAGAATTTCCTGATATCCTCTTCCGACGCGAGGGGGTGAAACAGGATTTCGAGGGTAAATGTCCCTTCGATGTACTGCCTCCTTCTTCTTCCCTTCTGCTCTCTTTTGAACCTCTCGTCCAGGGCGAAGCCTATGTAGTTGAGGCCGGAGCCTGAGATGACAAAGCCCTCCTCGCGATGGAATTCCTTAGAAAAATGAGAGTTTTTTGTGTTCTGCTTGCTTATCCGGAGATTGACCAGTCCGGCCCTGGAGACCCTTCCAGTCCATCCGAATATCCTCTTCTCCTCCTCGAGCGAACCCCCTCCCGCCCTGAACCACCACCTGAGCAGGCCTTTAAAGGAGGGAGGCCTCAATTCTGCATTTTGAAGTGCATTGCCCATGAATAAATTGGTCACTATTCCCATGCCAACTTTATACTTTTTCATAGGTTAACTATTTTAAAGGAGGTGTCATGCCCGGCCATTTGAGGGTGGTTTTGCTTGGGGGCAGGTCTTTCCCCGCCCTTTTGAGCATACTCCGGGATTCCGGGGAGCTGGGGAAAATAATCGCCTTCTCGACTCCCCAGAGGCCCCATATACTGGAGCGGTTCAGGGACGCACTCCCCCCTCACCTGAGGGATAAATTCGAATCGGACATAGCGGCATACGAAAAACTCTTCGGGGCTGTCAGTAAATGGGATGGAAGGGTGTCCATCGATATCACCCCCTCTCCCAAGATACCTGCCCTTGCGGCATGGGAAGTTGCCCGAAGTTTTAATGCGGAAATCATATACACATCCATTGCCTCCATGGTGAGGCTCAGATTCGTTCCATCCGGCTATTCCCATCCGCAGGTTCGTTCGGAAAATCTGCTGGACAGGTCCATGGATGTGAAGATGTACCTTTCCCTTTACGGCAGGAGAATGAAGCGAAACTGGAGCATAATGGAGCTGGAAGTAATCCCCGATGGCACCTCTGATAAGGGGGATCTGGGTTTCGAAATCGGAAGGCATATCGTGGAGAATTACGCCATTTATCAGCATCTTCTTCCCCTCCTCCGATGCCTGCTGAATAAAGCGGAAAGGATCGAGGGTTTCGCCCTTGTGGAACGAAGGGCCCTTTATGGGTGCCAGAAGCACTGGAGACGGGATAGGAGCAGGTGGAAAAAGTTCGAAGTGGAGCTGGAGTATATGGAGAGTGTGGGATTAATCAGACATTTGAAAAAGGGTCTGTTCTCTGCTGAATTTATGGTTCCCCTCTCGAATGAGCAGTTTATACTGGGCAAGTGGCTGGATTTTTACATATACAGGCTTTCCAGAGATACGGGAATATTTCAGGATTGCGAGTATTCCGTGGAGATTCCTTCGTCTGAAAACACCCGCAATGAAATAGATTTCATCGGAATAAGTCGTAGGGGCCGGGTCTATATTGCCGAGGCGAAGACAGGGGAAATAACGAGAAAGGAACTGGATGTTTTGAATACCATCGCGGATCTCATAGGGGGAAGGGCTGTGGCCAGGTATATGGTCCTCTTCAGGAGCAGGAAACAGGTCAGTGAATCTCTCGTTTCTCAGGCAGGGGAGAGGTGGATAAATCTCCTCACCGTGGAGGATATTTCGTCCGCAGAGGATCTCAGGAGCAGGTTTTCGAGTCCTGAATTCGGGCCCATTTGAGTTCCTTTAAACTTTGCCGACTATGAAGGGGGGAGGACACGAGATTCTTCTGATTATCGCTCTGATTCTGTTTCTGGCGAGGCTCTTCGGGAGTGTGTTTTCCAGATTCGGTGTGCCCTCTGTGATAGGGGAAATCGTTGCGGGGCTGGTTCTGGGTCCCAGTCTGCTTGGAATAGTGGAGCCCAATGAGATTCTGAAGCTACTTTCTGAGATTGGAATCATACTCCTGCTGTTCCACATTGGGCTGGAGGTCGATTTCGATATACTGAAGAAGACGGGAATTCAGGCCTTCATCGTGGCCATTATAGGGGCTTTTCTGCCCGTAATCCTGGGGTATGGGGCGGGGAAGTACTTCATGGGATTGAGCGATGTGGCTTCCCTGTTCGTCGGCGGGACGCTGGCGGCTACCAGCATAGGCATTACGGTCCGGATACTTCAGGAAATGGGAAAGATGAAGTACAGGGCTTCCCAGATTATCCTTGCCGCCGCCATAGTGGACGATATACTGGGAGTCCTGCTCCTGACCATGCTCTATGAATTTGCTCAGAATGGGACTTTCCATGCATTTTCTGCCGCCCGATATTCCCTTTATGTATTTACTTTCCTGATTGCGGCTCCCTT
This sequence comes from Caldifarciminota bacterium, assembly GCA_026986535.1. GTDB lineage: Bacteria > Hydrothermota > Hydrothermia > LBFQ01 > DSFT01 > S143-66. Next base: position 73 of record JALSOK010000099.1, on the reverse strand, counting down.
TGTAGCCTATATTGTTGCCGTGGCGATGGATTTCGTCGTAAAGAGGTACGAAGATCACAGTATTATAGCCCCG
>JALSOK010000098.1 GCA_026986535.1 Caldifarciminota bacterium | reverse complement strand
GTAATGTCCATTGGCAGGGTCCTCGGGGTTCCTCTTCGTGTATTCTTTCCTCCCGGCTCTTATGGACTCCCCAAATCCCGGGTTCTCCACTATCTCCATGACCATCTCCCTCAGCTTCCCATCCCTCTCGCTCATCTTCCTCCTCCTTCCCCCTCGCATCTCTGCTACCTTCCTCTACGCAATTTTAAGTGTATGTCCCGCAGGTCCCGTAGAAATTTACAGCCTCCACATAACCATTCTGTCTATAAGTTCATAAAAACGGCACAGCCTTCTCGAAAATGTATTGGACTGCTGTACGAATTTTGCAGACAATTTTTGTAAGTTATTAAACTTTTTCGATTTAACAGGTAAGCAACAGGGCCACAAATGGCATCGCACATGCACTTTCCTGATTATAAAAATTCTTAACCCCGCCTTTATAATTTTCGGCATGATGGTGCTGTTAACTTTGATAGCAGGCGTGGATGTGAGCGGTAAGGCATACCTTGGTTACTACCATCAGTTCAACAACAAGTACTCGGACTTCAGGGTAACCAGGGTATACATAAACTTCAAAGGGACTGTCCTCGAGACGGAGGACAAGGTGCTGAAGTTCCGCTTTACTCCCGACATAGATTACAAATCCAGCGGAATGTTCTACCTCTACACCAAGTATGCATACCTCGAGCTGGTGAAGGATAAATTCCACTTCTACTTCGGACAGCATCCCACTCCGTATCTGGGCTATATTATGAAGCACTACTGGAGATACAGGTTCATCGAAAAGATGGCAGCCCATCACTATAAGCTGCTGACCACTGCCGACAGGGGCGTATCCGTAAAGTACTCCGGGGACCTCTTCAGCACCCACCTGGGTATATACACGGGCGAAGGATACAAGCATCAGGAAGTTTCCTATGGAAAGGACTTCCTCGGAAGGCTCACCCTCAACCTCCCCATCGAGGCCGCAAAGGTCCAGTTGCACGGATATGGTCAGATAGGGATTCCCGAATACACCGTCGATTCCGTGACCATAACCGACACCAGGACCATATTCGGTGGTGCTCTGTCGGTCAACTACAGGGGCTTCATCCTCTACACCGAATACTTCACCAGTAAGAATGCCGGAATAGGCACATACTACAACTATGCCGATGTCTTCAGCACTTTCGTGGTCCTTCCGGTAAAGGGCAACTGCCTCTTCCTGAGGTACGATATCCTGGGAGACAAGGGCCTCAAGAATATAAGTAAGAAGTATCTCCTCGGGGGATTCGTTTACAGACTCAGCAAGAACTACAAGGTTGCACTCGACTACAAGTATGAGGTCGACGGCAACAATAATGTAATAAATAACGCAATTGGCCTGGACATGCTCGTGAAGTTCTAATGCGAGTCAGGGGGCATTCGCCCCCATTTTTTCTCAAAAGGGACCACTTCTCGAAACAGTATCAAAGATTATTTTCAGTGGATGGCGGAAAACGGGGGCATATCCCCCGATTATTTAAGGATTTCCTTCAGTATCTGAGGAACCTGCTCCGGAAGGTCGGCAACTCTGACCCCCACCTTTTCGAAGGCCTTTATCTTCTCCTCTGCGGTTCCCTCTCCTCCGGCTATGATTGCCCCCGCATGTCCCATTCTCTTCTCTCTGGGAGCAGTACGCCCCGCAATGAAGGCAACGACCGGCTTATTGAACTCCCTGCCTATGTACTCGGCCGCATCCTGCTCATCGGTTCCCCCTATCTCCCCGATGAGAACGACTGCCTCGGTTTCCGGATCCTCCCTGAACATCCTGAGCACATCTATGAACTTGGTTCCGATTATGGGGTCTCCCCCTATACCGATTGCAGTGGACTGGCCAAAGCCGTTTGCGGTAAGATGGGAAACGATTTCGTATGTGAGGGTTCCGCTCCTGGAAACCACCCCTATTCTACCCCTCCTGAAGATGTGGCCGGGCATTATCCCCACCTTCGCCTCTCCGGGAGTTATGAGGCCGGGGCAGTTGGGACCAATGAGCCGCGCTCCTTTTCCGTCTAAATAGGCCTTCACCTTCAGCATATCGTGTATGGGGATTCCCTCTGTAATGGCAACGATCAGTTTTATACCCGCATCGGCTGCCTCCATTATGGCATCTGCCGCAAACCTGGCGGGAACGAAGATGATGGATGTGTTGGCGCCGGTCTTTTCCACGGCTTCTCTGACCGTATCGAATACCGGAACACCCTCCACCTCCATTCCCCCCTTACCGGGGGTGACTCCCCCCACCACATTGGTTCCGTATTCCTTCATCAAGCGGGTATGGAAGGATCCATCCCTGCCCGTTATTCCCTGAACAATGAGTTTCGTATCTTTGCCTACGAGTATAGCCATGCCAAAAGTTTAATCCCAACCCCTCCGTATTATATGAAAGCGATTCAATTTGCTCAAATCACACGCCGGTATAACCTCTCTGCGGACGATTCCCCCTTCCTCGAATAGGGTATCTCCAACCATTCCGACGATCAGCCCCTCCGGAAAGAGGCCCTCCAGACCGGAGGTATAAAGGGTATCCCCTTCCCTTATATCCTGTCCGAGGAGGTGCTCCATATAGGGAGGATTTCCACCCACTACTCTGGACAGAAGTCCACTCCTGTTATCGTAAACCGGAACAGAGAAGGATGGATTGTTTATGGTGATTGCAACCGAATTGCGGGATGATGCCCGGATAACCTTGCCCGCAACACATGAGATAACCACCAGGGGATCCCCATAGCTCACCCCATCCAAGGTGCCAAAGGGCAATACAATGTACCGGGGAGCGTATGGATTGTCATAAACAGGGGAATTTACAAAAACCCTCCGTTCAAAGGGCGACATCTGAAATGCGAAGTCCATTTCTTCACGCATGCGCTCCACATCCTTTATCAACAGCTCCAGTTTCGTCAGAGGGGCATACAGGGGCGAGAGGACAAAATAAACCATCTGCCTGGGCAGATCGAAGAAGAACAGCAGAGAAACCGCTATCAGTAAACCTATTCTAAATCTCAACGTCTCCTACCCAGAAGTTTCTTCCCCCTGGAAAGGACCTCCCTGTAAGTATTGAAATCCTCCACCACTTTTCCGATACCGGCAACCACTGTTTCGAGCGGATTCTTCGCAATATTGACCTTTATCTTCAATTCGTTCTCTATCCGCTTGTCCATCCCCTTTATGAGGGCACCACCACCGGCAAGGTATATTCCATTATCGACCACATCCCTCACGAGATCCGGTTGCGATTCTTCGAGCAATCTGTTTATGGCACTGATAATCTGGTTTATGGGAGGATCTATGGCCTCCCTTATGTCGGAGGACGAAAGTCGTATGGGTTTGGGCTTGTGGGTGGCAAGGTCAAGACCGGTTATCTCCATGTATTCCTCCTCTTCCAGAGGGAAAGCATTTCCCAGCTTTATTTTGATTTCCTCCGCTGTAAGATCACCGATATTGACCGTGAATTTGCGCCTTATGTACTCCTTTATAGCGTCATCGATTTCGTCTCCGGCCACCTTTATAGAATTCTGATGGGCAATCTTGCTCAGGGAAATGATGGCAATTTCAGTGGTCCCTCCCCCTATGTCCACTATCAGATGACCCCTGGGCTCGTGAATGGGCAATCCCATGCCCAGAGCAGAAGCTATTGGCTCTTCCACGAGATACACCTCACGGGCACCGGCTCCCTCCCCCGCATCTATGACCGCTTTCCTCTCCACATCGTTGGCCCCTGCAGGTATTCCCACGATGAGTACCGGACTTATGAACCTGGACTGGCTCTTTATTATATGAGAGAGAAATTCCTGAACAAGCTCGAGATTTTCTATAACACCGTCCTTTATGGGCTTCTTTGCGTATATACCCTCCGGTGTCTTTCCATACATCTTCTTGGCACTTTCCCCGATAGCGATAATATCACCCGTCTCGGCATTGTAGGCAATGACAGAGGGAACCCGCATCACAATACCATCCCCCCTCCGGTAAACCAGTGTATGAGCTGTCCCCAGATCTATTCCGAGAAAATTCCTCTTGAATGGATTCACAAATTTGAACATCCGGATTTTCTCCTGTTAGGCGAAAAGTATAAAGATTAAGCCATCGGACACACGATGGTGCAAGCATAGGAACACTTCATGAGAACTCCGAGAAGGTATGCAGGAGGCAGAGAAGGGATTCTATTCATGCAGGTCAGAAGGCAGGAAATGATTTTCAGAAGTCCTCTCCCATCGGCATTTTTATCTCCCGATGTTCAACTTGCCCGGTTCCGAAACTGCTCTTATGACGGTAAAGCCGGCTTCGGGAATATAACCCTCAAGGATTCTCCTGTCCCGAACGGACCTGCCCTCGAAGGGGAGCTCCAGCAATGTGGAAACCACTGCATTCACCGAAAGACCCGATGAGGAAAGCATATTTACCACCTGAGAAAAGGAATAGAATCGGGCTATGGAATAAAAGGGATGACCCCTGCGGCCCTTCTCCCTGTAAAAGACAGCCCATGGGGATTCAGCAAGAACGAGCCCCAGAATCACATGTCCACCGGGAACGAGGGTTCTCGAAACCTCTTTCAGCACCACATCCGGATGCTCGAAAAAGCAGATGGAGACCACTATCAGCTCCAGGTCGAAGGCATTATGTAAAAAGGGCATTTCATGAGCATCCCCGAGCACTACTATGATTCCCCTGTACCGGGCAATGGACAGCTCGGAAAAGGAAATATCGAGACCGAACTGAATTCCAAGAGCCGAAGCAAACCTCCCCGTACCCACCCCCACCTCCACCCCCCTGCCGAATGAGGGAAGCACCCTTTTTATGGCCTCCACCTCCAGTTCATAAATTGACCTGCCGAAGGGCTTTTCGTACCAGCTGTCGTATCTCCAGGCCAGTCTGTCGAAAACTTTCCCTACTTTCACAGCAGAGCACCTCCAAAGACAACTAAAAAGAAAAGGGAGCCGAATAGGGCCGAAAGGAAGTTAGTTATATCATTATTCCACAATCCCCTTCTTTCAAACAGGGCTCCCAGATAACTGTCAACAATACTGCCAGCGAATCCAGAAAAAGCGACTGCCAGAAAATACCTTCCGGCAAATAAGGAAACAACCACAGCCCCCAATATGGCGCCAAAAAACCCCCACCCGCTCACACCCCCCGAAACCCCTTTTTCGACAGGCTTGAGATTGGTGATGAGATAAGAACCCCTCGAAAACCGCATACCTGTTTCCGTGGCCAGAGTATCGGCCATCATCGCCGCCACTGCAGAAAGATGCATGTAGAACAGAATATCCAGATGCATTATAGCATAAAGAACAGCAAGAAAAGCGCTGACCCCTCCGTTGGCAAATACCTGATTTACATCCCGCGTTTTTTCCTCACTTCCAAGAATCCTTCCCACAAGAGAGGCCAGGGCAACGAATACGACAAGGGGGACAACCCACATCAGTCCTCCGGAGTAAAGGATTATCGTTCCAAGGGAAGCAACCGCAAGGCTTCCACATATCGTCAGCCACCCCAACATGGATATAAGGAGGGCCACTATCAGGGAAATGGGAAGGGAGACCCACAGTTCCATATGACCCCATCCCCCAAGAATCGCCATCGCAGATAGGGGCACTGCAAAGTTATCCAGACCACCGGGGGATGACACCTCCAGAAGGGTCAACACGAATGATATGAATGCAGAATCCACAAGGGAAAATCCCCCAAGGTGAAAAATCAAAAAATTTACGATGTACACAACCGCCGTCCCTTCCAGCGTTTTTCCACATGATATCCTGTTCTTTCCAAAATAACGCCCCACTATGGCACCGAGAGGATCAGCGAAAAACATGGGGTAAAGGGAATATGTGAAAACAAAACTGTTGTCATAAAAGAAAAAGGCCACTATTGAAACACTGAGGGGATAGGCAACCACCCCGAATTTCTTATGGAATATTCTATGCGGCACGAGAATCAGGAGAGCAATTGCAATTAAACTCAGGGAGAGAAACAGTTCGAATGGAAGTATGTTGTAAAGCATGAGAGTCGATACACCAATGGTCAGATGAAGCAGTTTCTGTGCGAGGAACCTGTCTTTCAGCGACAAAAGAGCAAGGAATATTAAACCCTGTGCCACGATTACTATTAAAGCCTCAGCCCACACCTTCAAGACTCTCCAGGGCTCTTTTCAAATCGGGATAAACAAACTGGAAACCGGACTCGATGAGCCTCCGTGGAATGACCTTCTGACCTTCGAGCAGTAAATAATCGGCCATTTCTCCAAATACAAGCCTCAGGAAGAAGGATGGAACCGGAAAGAAACAGGGTCTGCGAATAGTCCTGCACAGCAGTCTGGTAAATTCCTCATTCCTCACCGGATTGGGAGCTGTCAGGTTGAAGGGTCCGTGGTGCCCGTTTTCCATGAGAAACTCCACAGCCCTCACCAGATCCCCTATATGGATCCAGGACATCCACTGCTCCCCGGAGCCGATCCTTCCACCGAGTCCCAGACGAAATGGCAGGCTCATGCGGGGATAGGCCCCACCATCCCGGGCAAGGACGAGCCCTATGCGGAGGATTACCCTCCTTATGCCCATCTCCTCCACTTCACGGGTGGAGTTCTCCCACTCCACTACAACATGGGAAAGGAAATCGTCGCCGGCCGGCGAATCCTCATGGAATTCCTCATCCCGCGAACGCCCATAATAGCCCACAGCAGATGCCTGTAAAAACACTGCAGGCTTTTGTCCGCTTTTGCGAATTTCCTCAACGAGTTTCCTCCCAGCCCATACACGGCTCTCCTTAATTTTCTTTTTCTTTGCACGGGTCCACCTTCCGGATGCTATATTCTCGCCGGCCAGATTGACTATAACCGTATCCTCTCTGACATGATTGTGGACTTCATCATAAGGAATGCCTCTCGAGGGGTCCCTGGAAACTATGAAGACCTCATGGCCTCTTCCGGAAAGGAACTCTGACAGATGGGAACCTATAAAACCGCTGCCACCTGCGATAAGGACCCTCATAGCACGATGGTCTTATCCCTGTCCATTCCGTAAGAGATGATCTTCACGGGAACGCCGAGGTGCTCTTCGATGAAGGAGATGAACTCCCGTGCACCATCCAGGTCATCGAATCCCGAAAAGGTGCGATAGACCGGCTCCACATGGGCAAGGCGATGGGAGGATGCCGGGAACCAGTCGATCTCCATTCCATGCAACCTGTATCCCACAGCCACTTTTATCTCCGGAAAACCGAAAAGGACATCCAGCTTGGTCATCACCAGGTAATCCACCCCATTGATCCAGACCGAATACCTGAGCGCCACGAGGTCCAGCCATCCAACCCTCCTGGGCCTGCCAGTGGTGGCCCCATATTCTCCCCCCTTCTCCCGGATTTGATTACCGGTTTCATCCACCAGCTCCGTGGGAAACGGTCCCTTACCGACGCGGGTGGTATAGGCCTTGAACACACCGATGACCTCATCAACCCTCTTCCATGGAAATCCAAGTCCCACAAGGGCACCGCCCGAGATGGTATGGGAACTCGTCACATAGGGATATGTTCCAAAATCTATATCCAGCAGGGCCCCCTGCGCCCCCTCCATCAGTACCTTCTTACCCCCTTCAACAGCATCCTTCAAATAAGAAACCGCATCTCCAATAAAGTTCCCGATCTCCCGGGATTCCGCAAGCAGAATATCGTAAAGCTCATCGAAGTCCAGGTTCACCGTAAAATAACGGGCATTGAATTCGTAGCTCCTCCGGAGCTCCTCCTTCAGCACGTGCTCATCTAAAAGGGAACCCGCCCTTATGCCGAAACGGGCATACTTATCCCTGTAGGCCTGGGATATACCCTTGCGGGTGGAGCCCACTCCCCTGCCCGATTCTTCCTGACGGGCATCCTGAACCCTGTGGTATGGAAGCACCAGATGGGCCCTCTCATCTATGATGAGATCGTAATCCACCCCCTCCAGCTGCCTGAGCTCTTCCACGAGGGCAATTATGTCTATGACCATTCCCGCTCCAAGCACCCCCACTTTCCCACCCCTCAGCAGGCCGGATGGAACCTGATGGAATATGTACTCCTTTCCACCCACCTTCACCGTATGACCCGCATTGGCTCCTCCCTGAAAACGGGCGATTATGTCGTAATCACCCGAAAGAAAATCCGCTATCTTTCCTTTACCCTCATCCCCCCACTGAAGGCCGACGATGATGGAAACTTTGCTCATTCCATGAAGTTTAAAGGCCAAGCTTTAGATCCAGGGAGTCCCCCTTGCTCTCCGCCAGCTCATTAAGCTCCTTCAGAAGGGCATCCAGGTCCTTAACTCCGTACTTCTCTGCATTCTCTCCGATGGTCCCCCATATCGGAGCTCCACACGAGATGGCCGGTATTCCGTGCTTGAAGAAAATATCCACGCTGTCCGGATACTTTACCACCACTTCCTCCACAGTGGTATCTGGAGTAATCTTCATGGCAGAAAAATTTTAAGGTCTGAATGGGGGAGAACCCCCATACCGCTGAACCTACCCGTTGTGAGCTTCCTTTTCATTCTTCTGCAGAAGGGAGAATATCTTCAGGTTCAGAATCAGGAAGTAAAACAGCTGAACCACAACACAGTTCATGGAAAACCTCTGCCATCCGCTCAATCTCCTTCCCATATTAAACCTCCTTTTTACTCCGGTATCATCCACCAGAAGGGCTTCATTTTAGCCTTGTAAAGGAACATGTGGTGCAACAACAACTTCATCCAGTGGCCCGCCAGCCCCCAGTGCCCAATCGTATAGTTCAGATCCCTTCCCTGCGTGTCCGGATACCTCCTGTGATCAGGAACTATCGGGAACATCGTTATGGTAATTGCACTACCGCTCTTCAGCCCATATCCGGAAGAGGCGATGCATGCGGCACCTATTTTGCCCATAGAAACCCCATGCAGATGGGCATCGGGGCCCTCGTTTATGAGGCGAGCGATATTCTCCGCCACCAGCCTGCCCATTATTCCGGAGGGCATTCCGGTTCTCGGGGGAGCGGGGAAGATCTCCCTTCCGCCTGCGCTCTTTCGGGGTCTGGATATCGTGTGGGGTGGCGCGAATGCAATTCCCGGAGCGAAGATGTTGGGGTAATGGGGATTCTGATATTTTTCAGGCCAGTCATCCACGCTCCACTCCTCGTAGGGCTTTGGAGTGTAATCGGCATCCACTATCATAAACCCGCTCTTCGGGGAGAAGAGCCTGTCCGTAATATCGTTTCCATCACCGTTATAAGCCCTGAAACCGTGGCCGGAAAAGGCGGGTATGAGCATGGCAAAATCGAATTCGAGAGTATGATTCTGTCCATCCAGGGTCTCGAAGTGAACTTTACCATCCTCCACCTTATGAACCCCCGCTCCTAAAATCCACTCTATATCCCTCTCCTCGAATACAAGCCGCACCAGTTCGCTCGAGTGCATGGTCCTCTTTCCCACCTTCATGAGCATACCGTCCACACCGAAGTCCCCGAGCTCTGCCTCATTGGAGAGCCACACCAGGCGGACCCTGTCCCTCACCTTCCTCTTCCTCAACTCGTGGTCCACATTGAGGATATACTCGAAGGCGGCTCCCTGACAGGTGGCCTTCGGATGGCCCATTCCTATAACGATGGTGGCTTTCTTCCCCTTCTTCAACTGGTCTATCAGAGCAGACAGTGCCTTCCACGCCTCCTCCGCATGGGTGTAGGAGCATACGGAATAGACCCTGTTCCTCCCGGGATACAGCCCTTCCGTGGCCTCGAAACTCAGCTTCGGGCCCGTGGCGTTGACGAGGTAGTCGTATTCCACTTTCTCCTTCTGACCCTTCTTTTCCCCCGCCACATACTCCACCATTACATAGTTCTCATCCGGATGGAATGTCACCGCCCTGGCCTGCATGTACCCTATTCCCTTCTTCCTGTACAGGGGCTCGAGAGCGAATGTGGTCTGGCGGGGAGTCATCTTCCCGATACCAATCCATATATTGGAGGGTATCCACTGGTATTTGCTATTGGGGGAGACCACCAGGACCTCGTGCTCCCCTCCCAGAAGCCTCCTCAGGTACATCGCC
>JALSOK010000097.1 GCA_026986535.1 Caldifarciminota bacterium | reverse complement strand
CCATTTATAAAAATTCGAAAAAAGCGCCTGCCCTTATAGGCTTTATTTTACGATTTGTGGGCAAAGGGGCCCGAGCGGACCCCATTCAGGAATTGCCCTCCACGAGCCTTCTGTAAGCAATATAAGAGTAAAGGAACGCACCCACCGTTATAAGTGTGACTCCACAAATCGTTATCCAGAGCCACAATCCGATGGAAAAGAAGGAAACCACGAGCATCACGATTCCCAGGAGAAAGAAGAGAACACCGAAAACCCTGTGGGTTCTTCTCCATACGCGCTCATCCACGAGGGTCCAGGGGGTCCTGATGCCCACGAACCAGTTGCGGGGAAGCCGGGGCAGGTAGTTGCCCATAACGACAAAGAGGGCGCTCACCAGAACCGCTATCAGGTTTGGGGGTATGCGTCCGGTAAAGGCACCCATAACCGCAATGACGGAGACAGCAGAGAAGAATATCACCAGAATGTCCCTTACGACGAGCAGGGCAAACTTCCTGGGCTCTATCTCATCCGCATAGGGGTCTATCCGGAAGATGAGAGGAATCCCCACATAGGTCAGAAGAGCGGCAATGGGAAGAAGCAGAAGGACGAATTTACTGGCGTAGTCGTTCGGATTACCGCTGGCGTCGAAATGGGTGGGAATGGTGGATGGAAGAACGATTATCCCATAAATGGCAACCAGGAACGACACCACGAGAAAAATCAAAATCACAATCCTCCTCATGATTTCCCCTCCTTTTTAAGCCTCATGAGGTACTCGAGGATTATGTCCAGAGCCCCCATATTCAGGGAATACCTGACCTGCCTCCCCTCCTTTATGGCAAGAACCAGCCCGCTCCTGACCAGCTTATCCATGTGGTATGAGACGGCGGGCTGGTCCATTTCCAGCCTCTCTTTTATCTCTTTCTGCGTCATGTCCCCCTCCCTCAGCATCTCCAGTATCCTCAGTCTGGTGGAATCGGAAAGGGCGGAGAAGACCTCCTTCAGGACCATGCGAAAATTATAAAGCATTTAAATATTTTTATGTTTTTATTCGAGAGAAAGGAGATACTTTCCCCCCACCCATCCAGCACGCGTCTGGTACAGGAGTGTAAAATTATTTTCGATGAGGGGACAGATATTACTAATCCTTTTCACGGGAGTGCTTCTGAGCGCCTGTAATGGTTCTTTCTCGGGCATATCCGGGGAATACGACAGCCTGGGAGTGGCTCTGGATGTGGATGTTTCCTCCGATTTTGCATACATCGCCGATGTGGAAAACGGCCTGGTTGTTCTGGATGTTATTTATCCCCTGAATCCGAACCTCGCCGCCGCAGAGCCCACCCATGGAAGCGCAAGGACAGTGAAGGCAACGGGAAACTATGTACTGGTGGGAACGGATGCCGGAATAGATATCTACGATGTACGGGATCCATACAATCCATATTTCATGACCTTCTATGCATCCGAGGGGGTGGTCAATGCAATAGAAATTTACAACAACATGGCAATAGTCAGCACATCCACAGGCATCGAAATATTGAGCCTTCAGGATTATCAATCGATACACACCATAGCCCGTTTCACCATTCCATCCCGCAGCACCTACACCTCCAGAGATACCATATACATAGCCAGCGACGATATCCGCAGGATCGACATCACCAGTATAGACAGCCCCATATTTCTCGATAGAATATACACGGACGGATACGCGATGGATGTGATAGTCAACGGCAATTATATTTATGTGGCGGATGGGTACAGGGGAATAAAAATCTACGAGAAGATTAATCCCGACAGTCTGGTGCTCCTATCCAGCATGGACACACAGGGGGAGGCAAGGGACATAGAACTGATAAGCACCCTGGACCGAAGATTCCTTGTGGTCGCGGATCTCGATGGGGGACTCAGGGTCATAGACATTACGGATCCGGCATCCCCGGTGGAAGTGGAGCAGGTGGATATACCGGGAAATGCCTACGCCGTCGATTACAGCGATGGATACGCCTATGTATGTGCCGGAACGAGGGGGCTGAGGATCATCCGCCTGAATCTCGAGCAATAAGGCCGAATGCCTCCGCAAGGGCCCTGACGAGCTCCTGCTCCCTATCCTGCTCCACGAGTATGCTTATCCTGTAATCATCCGAAACGAACGCATCCACATGGATTCCCAGGCTCTCCGTTATGGAAAGGAGACGGTCCTTTACCTCCGAGGAATTGCCCACGCCGTATCCCACCACGGAAACCAGAACCCTGTCGGACTGCGTGACCCTTTCCATCACATCGTATCCAGAAACCACCTCCAAGAATGTCTCTAAATCGCTCTTTCTTATAACGAAAGCCAGATGAGGCTCATCATCTATATAAGTATGATAGAAGAGGATCGGGGAAACTCCGGCAGAGGATAGGCGGGAAATCACCTGCGGCAGGCTTTTATCCCCCCTGACCCTGAGATAGATGGAAACTGCCGGCATG
>JALSOK010000096.1 GCA_026986535.1 Caldifarciminota bacterium | reverse complement strand
TATGTAGTTTTCCATGTCCGCTCCATGGTTTTTATGATACTCTCCAGCTCCAGAATTGCTCTTTTCATTTTTTCTGCTTCTTCTGATAACTTTTGCGAGTGTACCCCTGCTTTTATAATCTCAATCTTATGGGCCAGTGTTAGAGGAGATACCACCTGAACCCCCTTTCTGGCAAAATCCCTCAGCAGTTCATAACCCTCATTTACCAGAAACCAGTACACGGATTCCGAAGGGATGTAAACGAAAGCGAATTCAGCTGTTCCATGCCGGGGCTTTATATAATCTATGGCCACCTTTTCCAGATGATTTTTGACATCGCTGAGGAATGCTTTTTTAAATTTTTCCCTGTCGTTTTTATTTTTCGCTTCTATCATTCTTCTGTAGTTGTCCAGGGGAAACTTGGAATCTATACAGATAATGCCCTCTGAGGTTTTTATGTATGTATCTGGTATCTTTTTTTTATTGCAAACATATCCGGCGGCAACTGGTCCTTCAGTATCTCCTGCAGTGTTATTTCGCCGATGGAGGCTCTTCCTGCCGGTGTTCTAAGAAGCTGTTCGAGGGATTTTTGAATGTTCTTCAATTCCCTTGCATGCATTTCGATTTCCCCTATCTTTCTTTCAACTCCTGAATCAAACCAGATCTTCCTTATGATATGCTCCATTCCTTCCAGTATATTTTGTGGATTCGAAATGTAGGAAATGCGTGCAAGAATGAATAGTCCCAATCCTAACAGTAGAAGGACAGCTATCAGGTTTGCTATAATTAGCGTATCGGTCATGTTATAAATTTTGATGCATTATATCCGGGTGTGTGTTTGTCTTATATGAATCCTGCCACTACGAGTGCTGTTGTTATGAGTATCACAAGGAGGGCTTTTCGGAGCCCTTTATCTCCAAATATTGCCACATACATATACTTGAAGAATGCATTGGAGAGGACGGCAATGAGTATTCCCGCTGTCGCTGTTTCCAGGGCCAGAGTCGAGCGCGACATCTGGGAGAGGGACAGGGTTATTGCATCCACATCTATTATTCCCGAGAGGAAACTGGCGAGGTATATGCCCTTTTCTCCCAGATAATGGGAAAGGAGCCTGGCGGCAAAAACCACGACCATGTATATGGCCCCGAATTGCAGTGCATTCCGGATATGAAAAGGGTTGGAGAAGTTGAATGTGGCCGCCTGTTGTGCCGTAAGATGTTTTTTGAGGTAAAAAGCCACTCCTGCAGAGTAGATGATGCTCAGGAGAAGCATTGGAAGAAGCAGTTTCAGGGCTATTGGAGGATTTACTATCCCCGTGAGGACCAGGACCCTGATGTTCATCACCAGCCATGCCAGGATAATTCCGGCAATGAGGGAATCCCTGAGGGATGGGTACTTTCTGGACATCCTGGCAAAGTTGAAACTGACGGCAGTGGAGGACATCAGCCCTCCGATTGCACCCCACAGCCAGATATACCTGTGCCCTTTCCATCTCAGGAGTATGTATGCGAGGAAATCTATGGAAGAGACGATTATGACCATCTTCCATATTTCCCTGGGGTTGAAGGCATCGAACGGCCCGTAATACCTGTCGGGTAATAGGGGGAATATGAGGGCGGTTATCGCAATGAATTTGAGAATATTCCTTATGTCTTCTTCGGATAGTCTGTGCACAAACCCTTCGAGGGTCTCCTTCAGGGCCAGTATCAGGGTTATAGTGATGGAAAGGGCCCCCGCTTCATAGTACATGCCCATATAGACCATTATTCCCAGTATAAAGGTGAGCAGGGCAGTGATTTCCGTGGTGATGCCTCTGTGCTCTTTTGCACTGAAGTAAAAGTTCATAAGCGTGAGCGTAAGAACTCCCCCGAAGGTCAGGAAGAATATGCCCCGCCAGTAATTGTCATAGATATAGGCGGACAGGGTTCCCAGAAGGGAAATAAGGGGAAATGTTCTGATGCCGGCGAATATGTCTTCCTTCATCCGGTATTCCCGCTCCAGACCGATGAGAAATCCCACTGCAAGGGAGAAAGCCAGTTTCAGTGTCAGGGTTTCCACGGCTGAATTTTACAGGGAAATCATCTTCCGGTTAAATCTTTAACATTTTCACCATGCCGCGGGTTGAGAACAAGATGGATGTGGTTTATCTCGCAGTGAAGGGGGGGAAAGGAGGGGATGGCATGGTTCATTTTCGCCGTGAAAAGTATGTTCCCCGCGGCGGTCCGGATGGGGGTGATGGAGGAAAGGGAGGGGATGTCTATGTGGTGGGGGATAGGGGGCTCAGGACTCTGGCCCATCTTATGGATAAGAGGTTTCTCAAAGCGGAGGATGGAAGGCCCGGTGGTCCAAAGAAGATGAAGGGGGCTTCGGGAAAGGACCTGTACATAAAAGTCCCTCTGGGGACTGTGATTTACGATGCCGATACGGGCGAGAGGATCGGAGAGGTCATGTCCCATGGTCAGAAGATTCTGGTGGTGCGGGGTGGAAAGGGGGGGAGGGGAAATGTGCACTTCAAGAGCCCCACGAACAGGGCCCCCCAGATTGCGGAGCCGGGTGAGGAAGGGGAATTCCGTAGAATTAAGCTGGAGTTGAAGACAATAGCCGATATTGGAATCGTCGGCTTTCCGAATGTGGGCAAATCCACGCTTCTGAACACCCTGACGGGTGCCAGGTCGAAGGTGGCCGATTACGAATTTACCACCATCAATCCCTACCTGGGGGTTCTGAAAGACGAATATGGTCTGCATCACCTTGTGCTGGTGGATATTCCGGGGCTCATAGAGGGGGCCAGCGAGGGAAGGGGGCTGGGGCATGAATTCCTGAGGCATGTGCAGAGGGCGGGGGCGCTGGTATTCGTTCTGGACCCGACGCGGGGGGATGTGAAGGAGCAGTACTACAAATTGCTCGAGGAGATGGAAAAGTTCGACCCTGAAATCCTGAATAAGGAGCGCATCATCGTTGTCAATAAGATAGACGCGTATAAAGGTGCGCTTCCCGAAGAGATCGACGGCATAAAGGTCATAAAGGTCTCTGCCCTGCTGGGGATCGGTATCGAGGAGCTGATGGGGGCCCTTTTCGAACTCTTTTCCCGTCTGAAGAAGCGGGGAGGATCATAGCGAATTCATGCATTTATTACCACAGCCTGCCGATTTCCTCCGGTTCGGCACCTGATACCTGGAAACTTTTACTTTATACTTTGCATGTGTGTGTTATGTATCCCTTTGAATACAGTGTGTTATATGGTGAATTAAAACACACTATTTTGGTAGGAAATCATACTATGACCTCCGTCTTGCTTCTATCACAGGAGGTGTTCGATGAATAGACCGTGGTTCAGGTTTTACGATAGGCATGTGCCAAAAAGCCTGGATTATCCGGAGATTCCCGTTTATGAACTTCTGGATGAATCCGCCCGCAGACACCCGGACAGGACCCTTTCCATATTCTTCGGAAAGAAAATTACCTATGGGAGGATGAAGGAACTCACAGACAGATTTGCCCACAGCCTGATGTCTCTGGGTGCGGGTCCGGGGAAAAAGGTGGCAATCCTCCTTCCCAATAGTCCTGCATTCCTTATAGCATACTATGGAATTCTCAAAACGGGGGCTGCTGCCGTTCCTCTGAATCCCCTCTATACTCCCCACGAACTGGAGTATCACATCTCCGATTCAGGGTCGGAGATTATGATAACCATTCCCATGTTTCTGGAAAAGGTGCTGTCCCTTCCGGAAAAAACTCCCCTGAGAAAAATCATCTATGCCTACATTGCGGATTTTCTCCCTTTCCACCTCGGTATGGTCCAGAAGCTTCGGGAATTTCCCGCCGTGAGGAAAGCCATGAAATCCTCCCGTGCAGATTTCTATAACATGTCGGACATGCTCAGGAATCCCGTCCCTTCCGATTTCAAACCGGCTAAGGTAAATCCGGGGGATATGGCTGTTATGATTTATTCCGGTGGAACAACGGGGATCGCCAAGGGGATAATGCTCTCCCATTATGCAATCGTGGCCAATGCCCACATGATAAAGGTATGGGGGGATTTGAATCCCGAAGAGAGGATGATGGCTGTTCTGCCCTTCTTCCATGGCTATGGTATGAATGTCACCATGAATGCCCCCATACTTGCCGGAATGCCCATAATCATACTCCCCAGATTCAGCGCCCGACAGACTGCAAAGACCATTCATAAATACAGGCCCACCCTGACGTCCGCTGTTCCCACGATGCTGGTGGCCCTTTCGAGCCTCGATGATATAGACAGGTACGATTTCAGCAGTCTCAAAGCTGTCTGGGTTGGAGCGGCTCCCCTTACCCGGGCAATCAAGGAGAATTTCGAAAAGAAGACGGGGGGAAGGGCAGTTGAGGGGTATGGTCTGACAGAGGCTGTTACCGCCATTATGGCAAACCCTTACAGGGGGATGCACAAGGTGGGAAGTATAGGGCTACCGTTTCCTGATGTGGACGCGAAGATTGTATCGATAGATACGGGGGAGGATTTACCTCCCGGTGAAAAGGGGGAAATTGTACTGAAAACTCCAACTGTGATGCTCGGATACCACAACATGCCCGAGGAGACAGCAGAGACTTTGAAAGATGGCTGGCTCTATACCGGGGATATAGGATACATGGATGAGGATGGCTATTTCTACATCACCGACAGGAAAAAGGACCTCATAATAGTGGGTGGATTCAATGTGTTTCCGAGGGAAATCGATGAGCTCATCTACAGGCATCCAAAGGTAAAGGAGGGCATAACTGTCGGGGTTCCCGATGAGTTCCTCGGGGAGCGGATAAAGGTCTTCATAGTCCTGAAGGAGGGGGAGAGCGCAACCGAGGAAGAGTTCATAGAATACTTCCGCCAGCATCTGGTAAAGTACAAGGTTCCCTCCGAAGTGGAATTTCGGAAGGAGCTGCCCAAGAGCGCAATAGGAAAGATTCTGCGCAGGGTTCTGCGGGAAGAGGAAATAAGGAAGAGGCAAAAGAAAAATGCTTGAGATACCCGGAAGGAAAGAAATTTGCAATAAGTTCAGGGAAGGGGGAGGCAGGGTTGCCGCTGTAATGCCCATACACTATCCCCGGGAGCTCTTTCGGGCTTTCGGGGTTCTTCCAATAGAGGTCTGGGGACCTCCTGGAATGGATATAAGCCACAGCGCGGCCCACCTTCAGCCCTATGTCTGTTCTATGGTCCACAACATGCTGGCTTTTCTGAAGACCGGTGGTCTGGATTGTGCTGACTTCATAATCGTTCCCCACGCATGCGATTCCCTTCAGGGGCTGGGAAGCCTTCTTGTGGATTTCGTGAGGCCTCCTCAACCGGTATTTCCTCTGTATATGCCCAGGGGAAGGCGTCCGGAGGATGTGGAATTCTTTGCGCAGGAGTTCAGAAAACTCTACGACTGGCTGTCGAATCTGACCGGCAGGAGACCGTCCGATGAGCAGCTTATGGAAAGCATCCTCATGGAGGAGAGGGCAGATAAGGCTCTGGCCAAATTGTACGACCTGAGAACAGAGGTTTCCCTTTCCGTTCGGGATTTCTACAGGGTGGTCAGAACGCGTCAGTACTTCCCTGCGGAGGAGTTCGTGTCATTTGTCGAAAGGGTAATCGACGAATACTCCGGGAATCCGCCCGACGGCGTGCCCGTCATCATGAGCGGGATAGTACCTGAACCCATGGAGGTACTGGATGAAATTCAGAATCTTGGAGGAATAGTGGTGGGTGATGATTTTGCCTGCTGTGGGAGAAGGGTATATCCTGCGGGAAGCGGTGAGGATCCCTTCATAAGGATGGCATGGAGGATCGTCCATGGTCCTCCCGATGTTACGAGGGGCGACCTGATAGAGGAGAGATTCGAACATCTGATGGATAAGGTTAAAAAGACCGGTGCCGCCGGTATGATATTCTACACAGTCAAGTTCTGCGAGCCGGAACTCTTCGACCTTCCTGATATGCGCAGGAGATTGAAGGAAGCGGGAATCCCATCGGTCCATGTGGAAGTGGATATAAACGACCCCCTTTCCCATCAAACCATAACCAGAATAGGGGCTTTTCTGGAGGTTCTGATATGAAGAGGGACTGGAGAGCAAGCATCAGATATTACTGGAATGTTAAGGTGCTGGGAAATGCGTACCTCAGGTGGCAGAGGTGGAGGATGGAGCGCAAAGGTCCACCCCGCAGGTGGAGGACCGACATCCTGGCTCCACCTCTGAAGATTGGGGCGAGAACGAAGGAACTAATCTCCAGGCATTATCTCGAGGGGCGCTATGCCAATGGCCATAAGCCGGTCGCGTGGGTCACCTCCGGTGCTCCGGTGGAAATACTTCAGGCCCTCGGATACTATGTCCTTTATCCGGAGAATCATGGAGCCCTGTGCGGAGCAAGGAAGGTTTCCGTGGAAATATCGACCGAGGCCGAAAATGCCGGATACTCGCGGGATATATGCTCTTATGCCCGGACGGACATAGGGGCAATGCTTTCGGGGAAAACACCGGTCGGGAAGCTTCCGAAACCCGACCTGCTCTTTGCATGCACCAATATCTGCCAGACCGTACTGTTCTGGTACAGGGTTCTGGCCGAGCATTTCAAAGTCCCCCTTATAGTGATAGATACTCCTTTCGTCTATACCAGTCCGCAGGAGTACTCCATCCAGTATGTGAAGAAGCAGCTGGAAAATGCCGTTCCCATTGCCGAGAAGGTGGCCGGGAGAAAGCTGAGCTATAAGAAGCTCAAACAGGTAATGAGGTACAGTCGAATGGCGGCGGAGCTGTGGCTTCAGGTAATGGAGAGGGGAAAGAATAGGCCCGCTCCCATATCGGTCTTCGACCAGTTCATACACATGGCGCCGATCGTGGAAATGAGGGGAAAGCCGGAGACCGTTGATTTCTATGCGGCGATGCTCAGGGAGGTGGATGATAGGGTGAAGAAGGGCATAGGGGCTGTCAGAAACGAGCAGAGACGACTCCTGTGGGATAACCTGCCGATATGGTACAAACTGCGGGAGCTTTCGGAGTACCTTGCGGAGAGGGGGGTTGCGGTGGTGGCGTCCACCTACACGATGGCCTGGGGTGAGCTGGCACCCCTGATAGATCCCGAAAAACCCTTTGAATCCATGGCGAGAACCTATATTCAACCCATACTGAATGTGGGAACGGGAAAAAAGCTCGAGAAGATGAAGAGGATGATAGAGGAATATCATCTGGATGGTGCCATACTGCATTCGGACAGATCCTGCAAACCCTATTCGATAGGACAGGTGGACCAGAGGAATCGTCTCATACGGGATTACGGTGTCCCCGCCCTTCTGCTGGAAGCGGACCACAATGATCCCAGGTCCTACGCCGATGAGCAGGCGAGGGCCCGGCTGGATGCTTTCATAGAAATGCTATACTGAGGAGAGGCTTCCATGGGAAGGATTTCGGCGATAGGAATAGATGTGGGTTCCACTACTGCCAAGATCGTGGGGGTGGATGAGGGGGGAGAACTTGTATGGAAATACATAGAGCCTGCCCATCCCCGTGTGGAGGAGCAGGTGGATAGATTCCTGCGAAAACTGGAGGAGGAGAATGGACCCATAGACGGGATTCCCATAGTTGCGACGGGATACGGCAGAAACCTGGTCCATCAGGCAACGAGAAAGGTGACGGAAATCACATGTCATGCCCTGGGGGTATTCCGTCAGCTGGGCCATGGGGGAACGCTCATAGATATTGGGGGTCAGGACAGCAAAGTGATAGTCATAGGACCTTCGGGGGAAGTGGTGGATTTTGCGATGAACGATAAATGTGCGGCCGGAACCGGAAGATTTCTGGAGAATACGGCCGGGCGGCTCATGGTGAAGCTCGATGAGATGGGACAGCTGGCCCTTTCGTCGGAGGAAGAGGTGCCCATATCCAGTACATGCACTGTCTTTGCCGAATCCGAAATCATATCCATGATCGCTCACGGTGTCCGTGTGGAACCCATACTTAAGGGGCTTCACCGCTCTCTGGTCAAGAGGGTGGTGGCGATGGTCAGGAGCGTGGGCCTCGTTCCACCCCTTATGCTTTCGGGAGGGGTGGTGAAGAACCCTGCAATCAGGAAGATGATAGAGGAGGAGACGGGGCAGAAGGTCACCATGCCGGAGCATCCCCAGTTCATGGGGGCCTATGGGGCGGCTCTGATAGCCCTGAGGGGAAAAAGGAGAACGAATGCCTGAAGTGGGGGCAGAAGCCCCCGCATGTATCCTGGAAATCTTCTGGAAGGGGCTGGTATAAAATTTCCCCGTGAAGGCTCTGGTCCAGCACTACAAAAGCGGCAGAGTTCTGCTGGTGGAGGTTCCGTATCCCCGCCTCAGGGATAAGTTCATCATAGTCAAAACCCTCTATTCCGCTGTGAGCATTGGAACCGAGCTTTCCCGTGTCTCCTCTGCCCGCAATATCTTCGTGATGGTCAGGGAGAAAAGGGATCAGGTCCGTATGGTACTGAAATCCCTGAGGGATGCTGGCCTGAAGGAAACTTACGATAGGGTTATGAATCGACTGGATGCCTATGTCCCCCTGGGCTACAGCATGGTGGGGGAAGTGGTGGAAGTGGGCAGGGGGGTGGATGGGATAAGCGTGGGGGATATAGTGGCTGGTGCCGGAGGTGAATTTGCATACCACAGCGAATATGTGGCTCTTCCGCTGAATCTGTTTGCAAAAGTTCCACCCGATATAGCACGGGAGCATCTGAGGGAAGCCGCATTTACCACTATAGGCTCCATAGCGCTTCAGGGAATAAGGCGGCTTTCACCCCAGATGGGGGAGTGGGTGGTGGTTGTAGGCCTGGGGTTGATTGGCCAGATTGCCCTCAGGCTCCTCAAACTGTCGGGGGTGAAGGTTATCGGTGTGGATATAGATCCATCCAGGTTCAAATTTGCAGAGGGGTGGGCTGATTATGTGCTCGGGAGCGATGAAAACCTCGTCCGGAAGGTCAGGGATATAACCGGATACGGTGCCGATGCGGTCCTGATTGCCGCCAGCGACAGGAGCGGAAGAGTGGTGGAGATGGCGGGGGAGATGGCCCGTGATAGGGCTCGTGTGGTGGCGGTGGGCCAGTCCAGGATGGATATACCGTGGAAACCGTACTACTATCGGGAGCTGGATATTCGTATATCCAGAGCCTATGGGGCGGGAAGATATGACCCTTTGTATGAGGTGGAGGGCATCGATTACCCCATCGGATATGTCCGCTGGACCATAAAGAGAAATATGGAGGCTTTCATAGATGTCATTCCCCGCCTGAACCTTCGGGATATAATAACCCACGAATTCCCCTTCGAAAAGGCACATGAAGTGTATGGGTTCCTGATGCAGAAGAGGGAGCCCTATCTCGGGGTTGTGTTTAAATACGACTCTCATTCGGAGCGCAGGAGGACAGTGTTCGTTTCCCCATCCGTGCGGCCCGGCAGGGTCAATGTAGCTTTCATCGGTGGGGGCTCCTATGCTAAGAATTTCCTCATTCCCGCATTCCTCTCCAGGAGGGAGGTCTCTGGATTGTATGTTATTACTTCGAGGCCGGAAAATGCGGTCAATGTGGCCCGCAGGTTTGGTATAAAAAATGCATCCACCTCTGTGGAAGAGGCGCTGGATGACCCCGATGTCAATCTGGTAGTAATTGCAACTCCCCATAATACGCATTTTTCTTTTGCGAAAGCCGCAGTGGAAAAGGGGAAGGCTGTTTATGTGGAAAAGCCACCGGTGATGAGCAGGGGGGAACTGGAGGAACTGGCCCGGATTTACCGGGAAAACCCCGTCCCATTTGCAACTGGTTTCAACCGCCGATTTGCCCCCTTCTCCAGAGTGCTGAAAGAATTCATTCGGCAGAATCCACCCTTCTTCAATCTGCTCTACAGGGTGAATGCCGGTAAACTGAAGGATCACTGGCTTGCTGACCCGGAGGTGGGAGGCGGGAGGTACATTGGTGAGGGGGTGCACTTCGTGGATTATGCCCTTTTCCTCGCCGGAGGGGAGCCTCAATCTGTATCTGCCGGCTTTTACGACAATGAGAACTGGACAGTGGTTTACAGGTTCGAAAACGCCCTTGCCACCGTGAATTACTTTAACTGTGGCAGTCAGAGGGAGCCGAAGGAGTACATAGAAGTATCG
>JALSOK010000095.1 GCA_026986535.1 Caldifarciminota bacterium | reverse complement strand
TTATGATGTAGTACCTCCCATCGTGCGTCTCCTCTATTCCGTATGCCTCCTGTGAACCCTCCATGTGGTATATGACAGCAGGTACCCTCTCTATACCCGGCCGCATCATTGTGCACTGGCTGACCAGCAGTGCCGCTATTACAATTGGCCCCCTCATCTCAGTATTACCCTCCAGGATTTTCCGCTTTGTATTTTTTAAATTGTAAAACACTCCGGGTCAAATTCGCCGGGACACATTTAAAAAGAAAATCCGAAAGTAAGGGGAGGCGAAGCCCCCCATTATGCGACGGGATAGGCGAATTCGGGCCTCTCCTCCCTGAGCTCTATTTTCTCGGCAGCTCCGGGAAGCTCCACCACCTTGACCCTGCGGACCCACCTTTCCGGCAGATGTATCTTCCTCCCCCTCACATGGATAACGGTGGGCCTGAGATTGGCCTCGTACTGAATCCTGACCCCCCAGACCTTCCTACCGAAGCGGTTCTCGAATTCACCGGGGCCCTCCATCTTTATATTGCGGGCGCTTCCGGGGAAATACAGGCGCCTGGCATACCAGCGGTCCCTGTCCTTATGGTAATAGACCAGCCAGAGAACTTTGCCTTCCTTGTATCTGGCTTCCGTCGGTATGTACCTTTCCGCCTTTTCCTCCTCCTCGATGAGCCTCTGTATGTACTGCTCTATGGTCTCGTCCTCCATAATGTCATCTTCGGACCACACTTCGAATATCATGTGCCAGCCGTTTACCACGGCAATCATGTTCGCCAGCTTGACAGTCCTCCTCTCCTCCCTCTTCACCAGCTCCTCTATCTTATCCATTACATCGGAAAACCTCTCCCTGAAATCCGGGAGCAGAAGCAGGGCCACGAGCAGATCGCTCTGCCTCTTGAGCCTCTGGAGAGTCTCCAGATCCGGGGCCAGAATCATTCCCTTCCTGATATCGCAGAAGGAGGCCCTCAATTCCTCCAGAATCTCCGGAGTGAACTTCAGGTCAACGACCGATTCGGTTATCTCCTTTATAACTTCCTCGGGAATCTCCTTCAGTTTTTCCTCCACATCCCTCGTATCATGGCCCCAGGGGTCGTACTGCTTATCCCAGTTATTGAATCGGGCCACATAGTTGGCGAGCCGGACGGTCACCCTGTTCTCCTCGCATGCAACCTCCCTGAGCTGTTCCACCATGGCCCCGAATTTCTTCTTCCAGAAGGGGCTGTAGGTCAGAGTGCAGAGATAATCGCTCCTTTTCTTAAGATCCGTAAGCTGACTTTCATTTTCGACCTCCAGCATCTCATCCCTGATAATGCAGTTGATCCTCCTTATGTCCTCCGCCCCTTCCACCTTTCCGTATATCCTTGCCATGGCTCCACCTCCTGTTCCATAAAAATTTTATAGCACACGAACAAAATTTTTCAAGCCCCAAGCCATGCCGAAATTAATCGATGTTGTTAACAGGTTGCACAGCTTTGGTAAGCTGGAACAAAATAAATCCCGGCAGTGGTGTTTCCCACACAGCCCATCAGGAAATTCCCGCATTTGGACTATAAAATTTAAGCATGCGTAGTGCAGTAATCGTAGCAGCGAGAAGAACAGCAATCGGTAAGGCCCCGAGGGGAACCTTAAAGGATACCCGCCCCGAATACATGCTCGCAGAAGTGATTAAGAAACTGCTGGAAGAAACCAACCTGGATCCATCCCTTGTTCAGGACCTTACTGTGGGAAATGCATTCCCCGAAGCCTATCAGGGAATGAACATAGCGAGGACCGTGGTTTACAGGGCAGGCCTCCCCTATACTATTCCGGCCGTAACCGTTAACAGATTCTGCGCCTCCGGTCTCCAGGCCATAGCCCAGACAGCCCACCGCATAATGACTGGCGAAATAGATGTGGCCATCGCGGGTGGTGTCGAAAGCATGAGCCTCGTTCCCATGGGTGGATATGTATTCAGACCCGAACCCCACATCGCCCAGACCTTCCCCGATTATTACCTGAGCATGGGTCTGACGGCCGAAAATCTGGCGGAGATGTACAAGATACCCAGGGAAGAAGTTGACAAATTTGCATGGGAATCCTACAGGAAGGCACAGGAATACCTGAAAGCCGGCAAGCACAAAGAGGAAGTGGTTCCCCTGAAGGTGAAAGTTCGCAGAGAGGACGAATTTGGAAAC
This sequence comes from Caldifarciminota bacterium, assembly GCA_026986535.1. Lineage (GTDB taxonomy): Bacteria > Hydrothermota > Hydrothermia > LBFQ01 > DSFT01 > S143-66. Next base: position 300 of record JALSOK010000095.1, on the reverse strand, counting down.
ACTGTGCTGGAGGAAAAGGTCTTCGATATTGATGAGTGCGTACGGTTCGACACCTCCCTGGAAAAGATTTCCAAACTGCCCCCGTACTTCAAGAAGGACGGAGTTGTAACGGCCGGAAACTCCTCCCAGAGGAGCGATGGAGGGGCGGCAGTAATACTCATGAGCGAGGAGAAAGCCAGCGAGCTGGGCCTCAAACCAATAGCCCGATTCGTCACATATCAGGTGGCCGGTGTCCCCGCGGAGATCATGGGAATCGGGCCCGCTTACGCAATTCCCATGGCCCTGGAAAAAGCAGGTATG
>JALSOK010000094.1 GCA_026986535.1 Caldifarciminota bacterium | reverse complement strand
TTTAATCGGCTTAAACAGGAGGTGGGTTATGATCGGGATCCTTTTGATGGCATCGGTGGATGTGAAGGTGGGGGGTACCATGTACTCCTATTTGTTCTTCTGGCAGAATGTACTGGACACCGCGGCGGCCTACTCGGATAACCACTACTATGTGCACGCCGATATCTCCCTGGATGCCCGGTTCGATGATAAAGTCAGCCTGTACGCAATGATGGGGATGTGGGGACCCTTCGGAATGCATCCCATAAGCGGAGAAGGGGTCGAGGGGATCAGGGACCTGCACCTGCTCATCGGATGGCTCCGGGTGGACAACTTTCTTGGAAGTCCGGTGGGCATCTCCATAGGGAAGCACCGCATCCTGTACGGAGGGAATGGTCTGGTGGCCTTCGATGGAGGAGAGGATGGAGCATGGGGTATAAAGTTATTCCACCAGGCAGAAAAGGTGGAAGCGGAGGCCTTCGCCTACCGGCTGGTGGAAGGGGGCGGAACCGGATTCATCGGAGCGGGGGACCCCGCTGATATAAAACCGGATATGAACTTATACGGGCTATCGCTCAAGTACAGTCCCCCGTTCGGACAGGTGGAACTGCTGGCCATGGCAAGAGAGGAGAAGGGTAGTCTCCCCATCTGGCTCTTTGCAGGAAGCAGTGGCAGGGGGCTGAAGGGAATGGACTACCAGCTGGGTTTCGCATACATGACGGGCAGGATGGCCCCCGATACTATGGTGTCCGCCTATGCATTCGAGGGAATACTCTCCTACTCCTCCGGAAGCTGGAAGGCCGGACTGGGTGCGGTGGGATTCTCCGGCGGCCAGGCAACCTCATCCGGAGGAAAGGTGACCCTCAGGACCTACGAGAATGCCCTCTATGGCCCCTACACTTACGGCTTCTACAAGTGGTGGGTGGGATTCGGACCGGCCCATCTGCTCAGAACCCCATACGGATTCGCCCTTGTGGGATTCGAGAGCATAATGCAGAACTCCCTGAATGCAGACATATACATCTCCCGCAGGTTCTCAACGGGATACGGGAAGGTGAATGTGAGGCTGGACCTCTGGAAATACAGCAGATTCTATGTCCCCTCAGGCAGCAGGGATATGGGCTACGAGATTGCCCTGCTCATCACCCACGACTACAGGGGCATATTTACATACGGATTCACGGTGGGCTACTGGAAGCCCGGCCCGTATTTCGACAATGCACCGGATCAGATAGGGGGATACCTCTTCTTCTACAAGGCCTTCTGAAAGAGGGGGGAGACCCCCTCACTCCTGTATCAATTCCACATTTGCCCTCGGAACGGTTATTCTCTCCCCATTCTCCAGCTCCACAACGAGCACCCTGGTGGTGGATTCCGTCTCTATCTTCGTGGGCTGGGGAGGAAGCTCCACCACTTTCCCTATCAGGCCGAAGTAGGGAGCCCTTATAATCCTGACAAGCCTCCCTATCTCGAGGGTCCCCTCGTCCTCCTGGGTCTGCAGGGGTTCGTCGGATGTGTAGGGTATTATGATTTCTGGCCTCATCACACCTGCCCTTATCTGGGTGGCACCGGATATGGAGGTCTTGTATCCATCGAGAGCTCTGAGTATTTCGAATGTCCTCTGGGCCATCCTGATCCTGCCGAAACCCTCCGTTATGATCAAAGTGGTACTGACATCCTCGTTTCCGGTGATGGCCACACCGATATCGTATCCCACATACTCCTTAAGATTGGTGTCGTCTATTCCGCCCACCACGACACCGTAAGCCCCCCTCTTCTGGGCCTCCAGGAGGGCCTCTCCCGTCACGAAGGAACCGCCAACGATGATATTCCCCGTCTCATCTTCTAAAAGATGGTCCACGGTGAGCTCCTCATCCGGTGATTCCACCGCCACCCTGAGCTTCCCTATCCTCTCCCCTCCAACACCGAATATCCCCTGAATAAAGGCTCCGGTGGTCTCTATCTCCACCCCTTCCCGGGGAAAGACCTTTACCACCTTCCCATCTATAAAGGCATTGATTTCCACAGCAATTGGGGGTTCCCTAAGAATCACCTGTCCGGTCACCTCCGATATGCTCTCCACATAACCATCTATGGGCGATTTGAGCTCCGACTTGAAGAGGCCGAAGAAGAGCTTCGCCACCGCTATCACCTCCCCCCTGCTGACCGGATCCCCCTCTTTCTTCAGCATCACCCTGCGGACCTCGGATGGATCCACCCCCAGTTTGGCAGCCACATTTACCAGCATTACATTTCCGGGGATCTCCGTGCGGGCCACGATATCCTCCGCCCTGACCTCCTGACCCTCCTGAACCAGGACCTCACCCTTCAGGGGGAGCCTCCTCTCCTTCTTTACAACGGTGTACTTCGAAACCTTGAGTCCGGGCGTATATGCATGTGCCATATCAAAAACCTCCCATCAACTTATTGGCCTTCGCTGTATCCCCCTTCATCTGATATGCCCTCGCCAGCCTCTGGTTGGCCAGGGGATTACCCGTCCCTTCATAGGGCTTCAATATTTTAAGGGCCTCATCCACCTTCCCCATATCCATCAGATTATCAGCCATGTTCATATCTATCAGCAACCTCTGATTCAGGGATACCCTGTCGCCGGGCTTATAGGACTCATATACATCCAGGAACATTCTGGCCGCCATATACTCCCTGTTGGACTTTTCGTACTCACCCCTGATGCGGTACGCATCTCCCAGAATCATGAAGAGGGTCACATAGTTCCTTATGACCCGCATTGTTGCAGGGTCTCCCTTATATACGGATGGATCGAATATGCTCCTGTATCGGAACACCCCCTCCCTGTAAATCCTGTACTGCTTTGCATAGTTCTCCAGGTAGTCCACCGGGTCCATGTCCCCATGCAGAAGATATGCGGTGCGCTCCACATCCACCTTCCCCCAGAATCCCTGCTGCATAACGGACTGGATCTCGGGGGTCACCCTCCACGCGATTCCCTCGAGGACCATCGTTGGCTTCACAGAAGCATAGGCCTGGGGATCGCTGGTCATGGAGAAGTATATGGGTACGGAAAACTTCTTCCCCAGAACCACCTCCCTGAGATAAGTTTCGTCATCGGCAAGGTAAATCTCGGGAATCTCCACTATCCCCTTATCCGTCAGGAACTTTATGTATTTGTCCGGTTTGTACCCCGCGCTGGCCGCTATCATATCCCTGATGGCTATATCCCTCAGAAGGAGATATGTGATCTTCTGCTTGTTCCTCTCGAAGGGTTTGGGAAGGGGGACGAAGAGGGGGAGTTTCTCTATTTCCTCATCCGTAAAGTTCATGGGGGCACCCCATGCCTTCACCTGCCTCACATACCAGTTGGTATTGAGGAGGGAGAGATTCGCCACAACCACATCCCTTCTGTATTCCAGAACCTCCTGTGCAAACCATACGGGGAAGGTATCGTTGTCCCCGTTGGTGAATATAACGGCCCCCTTTGCGGGGGAAGAGAGGATGTTATGTGCAAAGTCCTCTGCAATATAGTTCTTGTGCCTGTCATTGAACCTGTAATTGTGGATCAGGGTGTACCCTACAGCCGGAACTGCAAATACCAGACCAAGTGCGGCGGCAACGATATTCGGAACACGGGCATATTTCTTCAGGATGCGCAGCAGCTCCATCAGGCCCAGACCCGCATAGAAGATAATCATGATGTACCCCAGAACATAGAAGTATTCCCTGTCCCTCACCTCCATGCGGGGAACACCGGTCAGAGGATTGGGGGTCGCATTCTCGGGATTAACGGGAAGGGAAGGCACATCGGCAGGATTCTGATAGAGAATCAATCCCAGGCTAACCGTCAGGGCAAAGATGAAAATCAGCCAGAAGGACTTTCTATCCTCGGAGTAATGGGTGAAGAGACCCAGCACCATCAGGGCCACCACCGCATGCATGATGGGAACCGCCTGTGCCCTGGTGTAGTATGGAATGGATGCGAACTGCCAGGAGAAGTATGTCCAGAAAACCTGAAGCTGTTCCGCGAAGGGGATTCTCCTGGGGAATATGCCCAGGGGCCCGTACTGCTTGCGGGTCAGCACATCCATGAAGGCCACCCATGTGTAGGGATCCCCTTCGTTTATGCGGACCAGCTCCGGAAATCTGTGGAGGAAGGAGGCCCTTGCAATGAGCCAGAATTCGACCACAACCGCAAGGAGCATGAGCAGAAATGCCACCCCCTTCCATCCCCTGTGCAGATCCATGTAAAGGTAGTAAGACACGAGGGCCAAGAATCCGAAGAGCAGGGCGGCGAACAGGGTAATGGTGGAGCCATAGAGGAACATGGATATGACGCTGACGAAAGCGGAGAAGACGAACACCTGGGAATAGAGGTTATTAAAGACCAGTTTGCCCTTTCTGTACATGATCCAGAGCATCCCTATGACGGCCAGAAGATACACCACATTCCACCTGAGGATACTTCCGGATATGGTGGCCATCTCCTGGCGCAGGAATTCCGGATTCACGAGGACAGCATCCACTTCCCTCTGGTGCAGGAAGATGTAGTTGAGGGCCGCCTTCGCATTCATCAGTTCGGCCACATGGTAGGAGTTCAGCCACAGGGCTATCAGGGCAAAAGCCACGGACAGGACCGCCCAGAACTCATCGTCCACGAAGAACTTCCATTCGAAGATGAGGAAGAACAGGACGACCGCAATCAGACCCAGAAGGGCTCCCAGATGGATTCCCGATCCCAGAGCCACCAGGTAGGCGGCCATCAGGAGGTATCTGACCGAGCCCCTCTCGTTTCTCCTCCTGAGCCATATCAGGGTCAGATAGGTGCTGAAAAGGGCAAAGAAATAAGCGGGAGTATATGTCTCCGCCTCTATGGAGTTGAACCACTGGGTGTAGATGAAGGAGGAGAGGAGGGCCACAAAGGCCGCAGATATGTGAATCCATACACTGTCATAGGCATCCCTGTTTTTGAAGAAGGAAACAACATCCAGAAACATGAGGTACAGAACGCCGGCGGTCAGCCCCCCCGTAAGGATTGGAATGAGAGTCACCCGCAGGGTATGCTGTTCCTGGGGAAGGTGATATATGAGATACCTTATTTCCGCAAGGGGAAGGGGCAGCATGGAAAAGAACTTGGCCAGAATCACATATAGGGGGGTTCCGGGGGGATGGGGAACACCCAGATTCTTTGCAGCGGCGAGGAATTCACCCACATCCCAGAAGACCACCGTCGGGGCTGTAGTGAGGAAGTAGATGAGGGAAACGAAAAGGGTTATAATGCCAAATATGATCCATCTCGCTCTATCCTTGAACATCTTAAAATTTTAGAGGGGTTCTCGAATCAGCCCTCCCGCCCGAGCGCTTCTTTGAGATGGGAAATCCGGGGTATGGCCAGGGGGTCCTCCCTGTTGTAAACAGCCAGGTAATAACTGACGAAATCGCCCAGCCATATCAAATAGAATATGCGCTCCATCCGGCTTCCGCCCCTGGACTCCACCTCATCGATTCCCAGAACATCCTCCTCTATGAGACTGCGGGTTATTTCCATCCTCTTCAATATGCGGGGATGGGTATCCATGTCCCTGAAGAAAACCACCCAGGACCTCCTCATAACCTCGGGGGGGTGCTTTATACCGTTTATCTCGTTATGATTCATCTCCGGCAGGACATTCACATGGGCCATCTGCTTTGCGTTCTCGTTGATCTGGGCCTGCCACCTGAGAGCAACGCTCAGCATATCGGAGGGAGCATACAGGATGGGTAGTCTCCTGTAAAACTTGCTGGCAAAATCCATGGATAGGCTCTCCTCCCCCTCTATCTCCTCCGCAATATCCGTGAGAAAGCGGCCAGTTTCGTTCAGTAATTCTTCGACCCCCTCCAGCAACCCCGCCCCACCCATAACCATGGACAGGGCTCCGAAGATCCACCCCAGGGCTCCACGGGGGGGATATCCACCGGGTATGGTTATGAGGGGAATCCCCTTCTGCCTGGAAATCTCCGCAAGTCTGCCGCCACTCGTTATTGCCACTGTATCCACGCCCCTCTCGAGGGCCTGCTCGAAGAGGGAAAGGGTCTCCTCCGTGTTTCCCGAATAACTGACGGCAATGAAGAGGGTCTCTCCGGGGAGCGCATAAGGGGGAAGATGATAATCCCTTATGGTCTCTATGGAGAACTCCACATCCCTGAAGACATCCCTTGCCACATCCCCACCGATGGCAGAGCCCCCCATCCCCCCCACCAGGACCCTCCTGTACCCTGCCCGGGTTATATCGGGAATCTCCAGGCGGGAGGCCCCTATTAACTGCTCCGGAAGACTTCTGATTATATCCAGCATGCGAAAATTTTACATTTGGAATGAAAATTTCCCGACGATTTCGAATTCCGACAATTAAAGCCGTAAAATTTTTACCATGAAGAGAATACTCATAACATCCATTATTCTGCTGGGAGCAGTGGCATGTTCCAGCAATGGCAATGCCCAGACCCCTTCCCCGATGAGCAATAATGCCACTCAGGGCCAGACCCTGGCGGCCAATCAGGTCACAGAAGAGGTGGTAGATGCCAGTTATATAAAGGAGAAAGCCAATGCTCCCCATGTAATCATCATAGATGTCAGGACTCCGGACGAATACAACGCCGGAACCATCCCCGGTACGGATTACAACATAGACTACAGGTACATAGGTCGTATCAAACAGCTGAAGATAGACCCCAGAGAGGACACTGTAGTGGTATTCTGCAGGAGCGGAAGGAGGGCAAAAATCGCGTACCACGCCCTCAGGGATATGGGATATAAGAATGTGAAGCTGTATGCCGGAAGCCTTATAGACTGGACCCAGAAGGGGAACAAGCTGGTGCCCCCGGAGAAGAAATGATGATGGGGCGGAACCGCCCCTACTCCATGGAAATCACCACCTTACCGAAAACCTGACCGCTTTCCAGCTTCCTGTGCGCTTCCCGGACCCCCTCCTGTGTAAAGGGGAAAACGGAATCCACCACCGGTCTTATCTTTCCCATTTCCACCAGACGCCATATAAGATACAGATCCCCCCTCCTGCCCATGGTGGAGCCAATCAGGGACACCTGCCGATAGAAGATGTGCCTCAGGTCAATGCGGGCATCGTATCCGCTCGTGGCGCCGTACATGACGATTCTTCCGCCCCACCTGGTGGCCTTTATGAGGCCGTCCAGATGCATGCTTCCGGTATGGTCCAGGACCATATCGACTCTGCCGAACTCCTTTCTTATTACCTGCGGTATATCCTCCTTCCTCCAGTTAATCACCCTGTCGGCCCCCAGCCGCCTGGCCTTCTCTACCTTCCATTCGCTTCCAACAGTGGTTATAACCCTCGCCCCCACCACATTCTTCGCAATCTGCACCGCAAAGGAGCCCACACCTCCCCCCGCCGACATGATGAGAACCGTTTCTGTGGGCCGCAGGTTTCCCCTTCGAATAAGGGCATTGTATGCGGTCAGGGATGCCAGGGGAACAGCGGCCGCCTCCACGAAGGAGAGGCCCTTCGGTTTCCTGAATACATACTTCCTCTCGATCACCATATACTCCACATATCCACCGTTTATGTGCTCCCCCAGGATGCTGTAATGGGGGCACAGGTTATCCTCCCCGAGAGCACACATCTCGCATACACCGCACGACTTCGCAGGGGCGAGGACCACCTCATCCCCCGGCCTCATATCCTCCACCCCATCCCCCACCTCCTCCACCACACCGGCCACATCCGAGCCCAGTATGTGGGGAAACTCGTGGGTGTGTCCCACCATACCCTTCCTCGTCCACAGATCCAGATGATTGAGGGCAACAGCCCTGACCCTGACCAGAACCTCCCCCCTGCCCGGCGAGGGCTCCGGTAAATCCATCTCCTTCAGAACATCCACATCTCCATAGCCCACCATTGCAATCGCCTTCATCGTAAAACACTCCTATTGCGGTATAAGTATAAGCTCCACGAATCCACTGCCTGTAAAATTGAATTATGAAGGCAAAGAATTCGATGGAAACAATGGTAAAAGAACTGACCGATAGGGTTTCCCATCTGGAGGGAACATACGACTTCCTCTTCAAAGAGATACAGGGGATACGCGGCGAGATCAATGCGGTTTACATGAGCCTGCACGCCCTGAAGTCCGAGCTCATATCCAGCGACATTCAGAACAGGGGCCACATACTGGAGAAAATGGAGGAGTTGAAATCCAGCCTGTTCAGCAGAATGGAATCCATAAAAGCGGAGCTGACCATATCCGACGAGAAGGTGCTGACATCCCTGGAAAGCGAAATTTCATCCCTGAAGAGAGAGATTATAGAACTTGCCCGGGAGATAGGCCTGCTGAGGAAAAAGACGGGAGAGGAAAGCAGGAGAACCATCGTATGGATGGCCATGATCCTGCTGCTGGTGGCCCTGCTGCAGGGGGGTCTGATACTCATGCTCCTGTAAACTAAAGCCACTCCGTTTAAAATTAGGCCATGCTCCTTGCCATAGCGGTCTCCCATCTGACGATAGGTTATCGAAATCCCCTGGTTTACGACCTGCTTTACGGAAAGTACACTGTGGACTACAGATACTGGTACTTCTCCCTCAATTACTCCTCGTACCAGATCAACTCGGCCCCCGTATCCCTAACATTTCCCCACGAAGGTATACTTCCCCCGGATGCCGCCCTCCGCACGGATTTATTCGTAAAGGACCTGGGAGGCATCACGCGGGCATCCATCGGATACAGGGTGGAGGACATGGCTATCGAATTCACCTACTTCGGCAACGAGGAGCTTTCCCTCGAATCCTTCGACGAGTACGGGCCCGGAGCGTGCGACACCCTGGACATGGTATTGGGTCAGGTGGAGGACACTATCTATCCCGGGGAGATTAAGGGGCTGGACAGGAGCATAAGGGTGGTTTACGACATGGACTCCCTGTACAGAACATACTATACATCCTCCAGGAGCAGTGGAGGAATAAGGGCAAGACCCCTGTCCTTCAGGCTCATAAAGGGCAACTGGTTCCTGAATCTACAGTACAGGAGAATAGAGGGAGGGGGCATAATAAACTACGATACCCGCATGTTCATACTGACCCCCGCGGTCAGAGTGATTCCCCGGGATGCGGATGTGGTGTGGTACGGCATGATAACGGGCATCCCCGTGGTCCCGTCCCCCTTCCTCTTCCAGAGGGAATACTCCATCAACGCCGCAAGCCACTGGGCCCTCTCGGCCGGATACAGGAAGGGTAACCTTCTGCTGGAGCTCGGATTTTCGCCCCCCCTGAGGATTCAGGGCACCGTGAGGGATGTAATAAAGTACATAACCGCCCTGGGTGACTCCGCAATATCCACCCGCCTCGACACCGTCGGATGGAATAATCTCTATGCCTTTGTGAACGACAACGGAGAACTCCAGATAGAGGGCTCCGGTGTGATTTATGTGAACTATGAATACAGCGACACAACAATGGATACCACCAGGGCATTCTCCTACGAGATTCCAGCCAGTCCAATCGTGCGCCTCGTATATCACAGGCAGATGGGGAAAGCAGATGGAACCCTGTTTTTCAACTACAATGCTCTGAACAATCTGGCTACCGGATTTTCCGTAGAGTATCCTATTGTGCCGCGCTTTGCCCTGAGCACCAGCTGGATTTACTCCAGAAACACATGGTTCCAGTACAGCTCCATCGGCCTCAACGCCATAGTATATTCCGGAAAAGTACGGCTCACATTCGGAGTTGCAACCAACCTGGTGGGGGATATATACAGGGCAATACAGGACATGATGGGCACCCGCATGACCCTGGAGGGGGATATAAAACCCCACTTCTCCATTAACTTTTCCATGGTCTATCAGGACTGAGAAAGGGCCTCCAGGAAGATCTCTTCCATCTGCCTGCGAACCTTCTCCGGGCTGAAGTGGCGCAGGGCATACTCCCTTGCCCTCATACCCATCTCCCTCCTCAACTTCTCATCCTCTATAAGGCGCACGAGCCATTCCCTCAGGGACTTTCTGTCCCCGGGGTTTATCAGAACACCCGTCCTTCCATGCTCTATGATGTCCACCATGGCCCCAACCTTGCTGGTAATCACTGCACACGCGCTCACCATCCCCTCCAGAACCGCCATGGAAAATCCCTCGGAATAGCTGGGAAGGACGAATATGGAGCACTCCTCGTAGAGGCGGAGCTTCTGCCTTCCGTAGGCCGAAGCGATATATCGGGCCCCCGGGTGCTGCAGGCGAACGAAGGGCCTCCATGGGATGGGCTCCCCCGTAAGCTGATTGTAAAATATGTTCTTCTCCCCCCTGATGGGGGTGCCCAGGAAGACAAATTCCACATCTTCTCTCCAGCGGAGTATTTCGCGGGCCACATCCACAAGGTCGTGATACCCCTTGGCCGCGGAGAACAGGCCCACGAAAAGAACCCGGATCCTGTCCCTTCTGAATTCTATGCGCTCGAAATCCGGCGGATACGGATTGGGGAGAATTCTCAGCTTTTCCAGGGAAACGATGCCATCGAACTGCCTCATGAGGGACGGAGATTGAACGATTATGACTGACGCCCTGGCCAGCGCACCTCGAACCCGCTTTCTGAAGGCCCCATCCAGCATCCGGTAAAAGAAGTGGAAGTGGCCACCCCTCATGTGGAGGATGGTCTTTTTCCCCAGGATGTGGGCCGGATAGAGGATGGAGAGGTCCCGAATCCACCCCATCCTGGTGGCAGTTATGGGAAGATAGATACCATCGGGTCTCCCGAGCATCAGCCGGAGCAAATAGCTGAGGTAAATACGGCTGTAGCGGGCCAGAGCCCCCGCCGTGAGGAAACCCCTGTCCGATTTTCCCCTCTTCACGCTTATGTTGATAAGCTCCACTCTGACCCGGTCGAGAGGACGGGAAAAGAGTATCTCGCTGGAAATTTCCGGTCCCGAATACGGGGGTGGAAGCGGGGCGAGGGCAAGAACCTTCTTCAACTCCACAATTTTAAGGAAAAACGACCCCTCTTCTGTAAAATTTTAGGCCCATGAAAGAAGGAATCTGGTTTATAGAAAAGCACACGGACGACCTCATATTCCACTATCGGGTGGAGAGAATAATCTACCACGGGCGAACCAAGTTCCAGAAGGTGGACATAGTGGACCTGGAGGTTCTCGGCAAGACCCTGTTTCTGGACAACAAGATTCAATCGGCCCAGATAGATGAGCACATTTACCACGAGATGCTGGTCCACCCGGCCATGTTCACCCATCCCTCCCCCGAAAGGGTCCTTATACTGGGAGGAGGAGAAGGGGCAACCCTGAGGGAAGTCCTGAAGCACAGAAGCGTGAAGGAAGCCATTATGGTGGACATAGACGAGGAGCTCGTCAATATATGTCGCCAGCACATGAAGGAGTGGCACGATGGAGCATTCGACAATCCCCGCTCCCGCCTGATATTCACAGACGCAAGGGAATTCGTGGAAAACAATTTCGAGCCATACGACATCATCATCTCCGACTTAACGGAGCCCATAGAGGAGGGCCCCTCCATAAAGCTCTTCACCAAGGAATTCTACACCACCATCTTCAACAGGCTGAAGGAGGACGGCATATTCGTGGCACAGGCCGGAAGCGCAGACCCTGTCTATCCCGATTTCCTGGCAAGCCTGTACAGGACCCTCAAAGCAGTATTTCCCATCGTGCATGTTTACTGGACCTTCATCTTTTCCTTCCAGCTGCCCTGGGCTTTTATAATAGCCAGCAAGAAACTCAACCCGGAGACCATCGATGAAGAAAAGGTGCTCGAGAGGATGAAAGAAATCGGCTCCAGCAGGTTCTCCTACTACTATCCCCGTATGCACACAGCTTCCTTCGTTATTCCCACCTATGTGAAAGAGGCCCTCGAGACAAAGGGGGATATAATCAAAGATGACGCACCCTTTATTTGGAAAGCTTGAACACCTGTACATCTGCGCCGGTGTGGGTAGGGGGGAGACCCTCCTGACCGCCTTCGACCAGGCCCTGCGCAATGCAGGGGTGGGGGATTACAATCTGCTCAAGGTGTCGAGCATAGTGCCCCCCGGTGCGAGGGTGAGCCAGACCATAGAGGTCCCCAGGGGCTCCCTGCTCCCCATAGCCTACGGCTCCATAAGTTCCACCGATAAAGGGGAGGTGATTTCCGCCGCAGTTTCGGTCGCCCTTCCGCAGGACGAGAAGCATGTGGGTGTCATAATGGAATTCTCAGGATATACTCCGGAGGAGAAGGCCAGGGAAATCGTCAGGAAGATGGCGATAGAAGCCATGAGGCACAGGGGAATAGCCATCAGGGAAATCATCGTAAAGTCCGCCAGTGCCCTTATAGAAGGACCCACGAGCGTGTTCGCCGGAGTGGCCCTATGGTAAAGCAAGGGGAAGAATACAGGGAATACCACTCACCCCATTCAGGCATATTCCTGAAGAAAGAGAGGGTACTGTACCGGCATAAGAGCCCCTATCAGGAGATAGAAATCTTCGAGAACGGCTTCTTCGGGAGGGTCCTGACCCTCGACGGACTCGTAATGACCACGGAGAGGGACGAATTCATATACCACGAGATGCTAGTCCACCCCGCTATGATATCCCATCCCTCCCCCCGGAGAATCCTTATAGTGGGCGGAGGGGATGGGGGAACCGCGAGGGAAGTGCTGAGGTACCCCGTGGAAGAGGTCCACATGGTGGAAATAGACAGGATGGTAATAGAGGCCTCCCGCAGGTACCTTCCCACCATTTCATCCGCTCTGAACGACGAGAGGCTCCATATACATGTGGAAGACGCGACAGAATGGATAAAGGGGCACGAGGGGGAATTCGATGTGGTAGTGGTGGATTCCACCGACCCCATAGGACCGGCCGAGGGCCTCATAGGCCAGGACTTCTTCAGGAATGTATTCCGCTCGCTCAGGGACGGGGGGATTATGGTCATACAGTCCGAATCCCCTTACTATCATCTCGACACCATCGAAACCATAGCACTGAGGCTCTCCAGAATCTTTCCCATTCTGCACATGTACACGGCCCCCATTCCCACATATCCGGGGGGATTCTGGGCATTCTCCCTGGCAACTAGGGGGCTGGAGATAAGAGAGAGGCAGAAAATTCCCGCAGGATTGAGGTACTTTAACAGAAGCATATACAGGGGAGCCTTTGCACTGCCCCAGTTCCTGAAGGAAAAGGTGGAGGGTCTGGTCCGGGACCCCTTCTAAAGGGTCCACGCCCCCCTCGAGAAGAAATGCTTCATCACCCTGACACCGAAGTGCAGGGCTTCCACGGGTATCCGTTCGTTTTCGGCGTGGATATAATCCCCGAAGGGGAAATGCGCGGGGAGCTTCATGGGGGCGAATCCATAGGTCTGTATCCCCAGCCTCTTAAAGAACCTGCCATCCGTGACCCCCGTCAGAAGCATGGGGATAACCCGCCCCCCTCCATCCTCCATCCCTATCGCCTCTTCCAGCGCACCCATAAGCCGCCAGTCCACATCGTCCGGATAGGGATCGTACCTGAGGACCCGGGCCTCGAATGGAACACCCAGTAGGTCCTCAAGCTCCCGTATGAACCGGTCGGGGGTGAATCCGGGCAGAAGCCTCCCATCCACCTCCAGTTCCACCCTGGAGGGCACCACATTCACCTTGCTCCCGCCCCTGATGATGGTGGGGCTGGCAGTGTTGTGGAAAAGGGGTCTGAATACCTCCATCCTCTCCCCCAGAAGGGACAGAAGTCCATCCGTAATGGATGGTATGAGAAGCGCCCTCATCAAAAGGGAAGCGGGAAAAGGGAGGGCGTCGGCCATGGAGAGGAACATCCGCCTGACGGCGGGGGTTATGTGGACGGGTAAGCGCCCCCTGTGCAGAGAAACCAGGGCCCTTCCCACCTTTTCCATTGCGGTATCCCTGTGCATCAGGGAACCGTGTCCTCCCCTTCCCTCGAAGGTGAGTTTAAGCCAGCATATCTGCTTTTCAGCCACCATAACCGGATACAGCCTTCTTCCCATCACCTCGAAGCTGAAACCACCGAATTCCCCTATCGCGTACTCCACACCATCGAACAGTTCGGGATGATTTTCCACCATATAGCGGGCACCGTAATCTCCTCCCCCCTCCTCATCGCTGAGGGCAAGGAAGATGACATCCCCTGCAAGACTGCCCTCCCTGTAAGTCTCCAGAAGGGAAGCCAGATATATTGCGAGGGGCCCCTTCATGTCCAGAGCCCCCCTGCCCCACACATATCCATCCTTCACTGCTCCCGCAAAGGGATCCACATCCCACTGCTGCCCCTCCACGGGAACCACATCCACATGCCCATAAACCAGAAGGGGCTTTCCCCCTTTCTTTCCCGGAATGCGGACCAGCAGATTGGGCCTCCTCGAATCCAGGGCGTATATCTCCCCCTCCAGCCCCTCCCTCTCAAACAGGTCCCTGATCCAGAGCACTGCCTCCTCTTCATCTCCAGGGGGATTCACTGTCCTGAAACCTATCAGACTGGTAAGGATCTCCACCACATCCATCCCTCAAAGTATAAGGGGCAGGGGAAGTAAAATTTTGGGAAAAATATGGCAAAACCGGATGCAAAGGGGATAAATCACTGAAGATTAAAACCTTAAACTCGCTCCTCCTCCCCGGGAACTGCCATAATTTAAAGGATATGATGTGGATAGCTATAATGCAGATTGCCCTTCTGGGGCAGAGGCACGGAGCCCCGAAGGAAATAAAGCTGGACCAGTGGTACTATCCCGTGGAAAAAATCCACATGCAGGAAAGCCCGCTCATGCTCAGGGCAGAAGGGAAGAGGATATTCGGGAAGCCCGCCCGATTCGAAGGGAAGTGCGAAAAGGCGGGCAGTCCCCTCAGGAAGGACAACTGCACGATATACTACCAGAGCTCCATTTCGGGGATAAAGGAGGGAATTCTCCGATTCTTAGCAAGGGGGAAAGGCAAATTCAGGATATCGGTCTATAGCGCAGCCGGATTCGTATCCAGAAAGGTGGAACTCTCACAGGATGCAGACACCATAACCCTGGACCTGTCCGGAGCCATCGCCATCACCCAGCACGGCGGCCAGGATCCCCTCCGCATAGTCTTCGTTCCCCTGGATGAATCCTTCGAAATTGAAGTCAGCAACTTCGTCCTCGAGTAAAAGGGAGGAAGAGCCATGATGCTGATGTTCCTTTTGATGGACCCCCCTTTCAACCCCGAGTTCGACCTTTCCGGCAGGGATGTGTCCTCGTGCACCATAGATGAAGAAGTGACGATGGCAAAACAGGGCAATACCATACTGGTCGCATACATCTCCGAGGAGTACAATGCCAATGTGCTCATGATGAGCTTCGATGGGGGCAACTCCTGGAGCTCCATCGGATACGGTCCCAGTTATACGGATTGCTGGGTGGGAGATCCTGCAGTCGCAATCCAGCCAGACAACCCCAACAAGATTTACTTTGCAGGAATCGAGTACTGTCAGGGAAGCGGTGGACAGAACGATGTCAGGGGGGAGGTGTGGTTCTGCACATGCAGTGCCGGAGCCGGATGCTCCAGCGCATCCAACTGGTCGTGCACATATGTGGGGCAGAACGACTACTGGACCTACTTCAAGGATAAGGAGTGGCTCCTTCCTCTGGGAGGAAGCACCGTCCTGGTCAACTTTACGAGCAACATGTACGGAGACAACAACCTCTTCGTGTACAAGACCACGGATGACGGAGCAACCTGGAATGGGATAGGCTACCTGAATTTTATCTCGACCGTGGGATACTGGGCAAAGGATGGAAATACAATTTATATGTCCTTCAATGATTTCAGCAATGTAGAAAGCAATTACGAAATTGGAGCAGGCTTTTTATACTCCACAGACGGAGGAAATTCCTTCAACCTCGGAGGAGAAGTCTTCTTCTCCATCGCCGGGAGCCAGAGCACGGCCTGCCCCCACGATGCCCGCCCCGCAAAGATTCACGACCACATAACTGCATCCAGCGGGAAGGTGGCCATAGCATTCACTGATGACTACTGCCTCGTAAATGTGGCCACATGGCAGGGGACCACCCCGCTGGGGGTCCAGCAGGTATCTCCCGACATGGGGGGAACCGAACAGATTCTGCCCATGCTGGCCTCGTATGGAAACTACATCTACCTCATGTACCAGGGCAGAATCGGGGACTACGGCTATTGCGGAAGCAGTCCCGTGGGGGAATGGGCAACCGGATGGCTCTTCTCTCCCGACTGGGGCAATACCTGGTCCCAGCCCTACAGGGTAAGCAGTCGAAACTACGGATTCAGGGAAAATCCCTCCGGACACGACTACCTCGGCTGGTTTATAGACGATGGAATCCTGTATGCCGCCTGGGGAAACGACTTCTTCGATGAGGACGGCGGCCATGTGCTATTCGCCTATTCGAATCCCGTCGAACTGGCCGAATTCTCGCAGGGCAAAATCCCATTTGCCGTTTTCATCATGCCGGGGGGTATCATGATCAACAGCAGAGAGCAGGTGGAAATCTTCTCCGCTTCGGGAAGGCTCATCCGTTCCATGCCTCCGGGGGAAGCATTCGTTCCATTGAAATCCGGCATCTACATTCTGCACAGCGGTTCGTATTCGAAGAAAGTAATAGTTCAGTGAGGGGCTATCTGCCCCTCCCCATTAAAATTTCTCCAGCCCATGAAGGTATCCGTGATAGCCCCCGCATACAACGAAGAGCCCAATATAAAGCCCCTTATAGAGGAATTCGTCAGCTTCACGCAGAAGAACAACCTGAGGGACTGGGAGCTGGTAATAGTGGACGACGGCTCGAAGGACAGGACCTACGAGGAAGCCCTGAAGCATTCCAGGAATCTGAAGAATGTGAAGGTGGTTCGCCTGCCGGTCAACAGGGGAAAGACAGATGCGATCAGGGAAGGATTCCGGGTCTCGTCCGGCAGGTACATAATCATATTCGACGCCGACATGCAGTTTTCCTTCGAGGATGTGAAGCGTATTGTGGATAAGCTGGAGGAGGGGTGGGATCTGGTGGCCGGGTACAAGGTGGGAAAGTACGAGAAGAAATTCGTATCGTCGGTCTATAATTTGCTCTCCCGCCTCTTCTTCGGGGTCAAAGTGAGGGACATGAATGCCCTCAAGGGGATGAGGAGGGAAGTTCTGGAGGTCATTCCCCTCAGGAAGGAGTGGCACAGGTACATCATCCCCATAGCCCACCACTACGGCTTCACCATAACAGAGATTCCCGTAAAGCTTTATCCCCGCAGGGCGGGGGAGAGTAAGTACAGGGGCAAACTGCGTATATTGATCGGGTTTATGGATCTCCTGGCCGTCCGGTTCCTGCTCACTTTCATGGAAAAGCCCCTGCTCCTGTTCGGAACTCTGGGATTCGTATCCCTGTTCCTGGGGCTGGTGGTGGGAACCATCGCCCTGGTCCTCAGATTCGCCTTTGACCTGGGATACAGGCCCCTCATCTACCTGACCATGCTCTTCCTCCTGGGAGGACTGCTCCTGCTGGCCATGGGGTTCCTGGGGGAGATGATCTCATACACCAACGACAGGTGCAGGGATTACCGGGGGGAGTAAATCAGTACTCTATTCTGAACCACATGGGGATGCCGATGATCAGGAAGAAGAGGTTGGGAATCCATGCCGCCAGCATCGGGTCTATCTTTCCAACAGCCCCCAGGGTCTTGAAGGCCTCCGACAGACCCCAGTAGATGAATACCAGCATCACGCTTATGCCGAAACCCCACGCCTTGCCCCTCCTCTTCATGGCAGCCGCAACGGGGACAGCGAATATTATGATTATGAGGTTCATGAAGGGAAAGGAATACCTGCTGTACAGTTCCGTCAGCTCCGCATACACCTCGAAACCGCTCCTGCTGAGGGTTTCT
The DNA here is from genome assembly GCA_026986535.1 of Caldifarciminota bacterium. Taxonomy (GTDB): domain Bacteria; phylum Hydrothermota; class Hydrothermia; order LBFQ01; family DSFT01; genus S143-66. Next base: position 17,505 of record JALSOK010000094.1, on the reverse strand, counting down.
ATCCTGCGGCGCAACTCATTAACATTCATCTGAAACAGGTCCTTCTCATCCCTCAGGAAATCGAAGGGGCTCTGGGTTATCTCTTCGAAAACCCTGCGGTCGAAGTAGGCATACTCCACAGTATCGGCCCTGAAATTTCTAACCGAAGCCCTGTGGAGAATCCACTGTCCCCTCAGGGTATCGTAGGTCCCGTAAAGGGCATCCACTCTCTTCCTGACCCTCCCCTCCCCCTCCAGCTCCACCATGACTATTGCATCGGCCCTACTGGAAAGGGCACTTATACTGCGAAAGTAATACACCCTGTTCCCGCTGATAAAGGTAAGGTCGTTGGCGAAAGTGCGGCTCCGGGGCACCTTCCTGCCCTCTATCTCCACCGCCATGACCGTCTCTGCTTTCTTCATCCAGGTCCCCACGATGTACATATTCAGATACATGGAGCCGGCGGTAAAGAGGGCGGATATGATGAATATGCTGACCACGAATCTCCTCATACTGATACCGGAGGCCTTCACGGCCATGATTTCGAATGTGGCGGAAAGCTCCCCGATGGAGAAGAAGGTGGCAAGAAGGAGGGAAACGGGCATCATGAGGACGGCTATATAGGGGACCTGATACAGGTAGTACCGGGCGATGGCCCCCAGACGAAATCCGTGGGAGATGAATTTATCTATGTTCTCGAAGAAATTGACGATTACGAAGAGGGCTACGACCCCGATGAGAATTATCACGACCAGCCGGGAAAACAGACCCCCCAGATACCTGTCCAGCTTCCGGGGAAAGGGCAGAATCATTTTCCACCACCCTCCATCAGCATTTCCCCCACCCGGTACACATCCCCGGCCCCCAGGGTGATTATCAGGGCATCCTCATCCGCATACCTCCTGAGGAATTCCACTGCTTCCTCCTTGTCCCTCATCAGATGAACGGACTTCACCCCCATCTCCCTGAGGCGATTGTATATGAGCTCCGACGACACCCCCCTGATTGGCCTCTCCCCTGCGGGATAGATGGGCAGGAGAATGATTTCATCAGCAGATGCCAGGACGGATGCGAACTCTTTCCAGAGGAACTTGGTCCTGGTATAACGGTGGGGCTGAAACACGACCACGATTCTCCCCCTGTGATAGGTTCGGGCCGTCATCAAAACCTTTTCGATCTCCGTGGGATGGTGCCCGTAATCATCCACTATCGTGGCTTTCCCCGTTCTTCCTTTTATCTCGAACCTGCGCCTTACCCCCGTGAACTCCTCCAGGCTCTTCATCGCCTCCTCCATATCGATCCCCAGTTCGTATGCCACAGCAAGGGCCGCGAGGGAATTGCTCACATTGTGGCTTCCAGGGACGCTCAGCCTGACCCTCCCCGCGAACTTTCCCTCCACATAGAGGTCGTAGGAAGAAGAAAGGCCGGAGAATTCGATGTTGCGGGCGCTGAGGTGGGCCTCCTCCAGCAGGGAGTAGGTTATGTATCTCTTTTCGATGAAGGGGATTATATCCCGGGTGTTCCTGTCGTCCACATTGACGATGACGCTGCCGTAAAAGGGAACGCTGTTGGCAAAATCCAGAAAGGCCTTCTTGATTTCTATCAGATTCCTGTATGTGTCCAGGTGCTCCGCATCGATGTTCGTAATAACCGCAATGGAGGGGTAGAGTTTCAGGAAGGAGCGGTCGGACTCATCCGCCTCCGCCACCAGGAAGTCGCTCCTGCCTATCCGGGCACCGCTTTCTATCCCCTTGAGGATACCGCCCACCACTATGGTGGGGTCGAGGGACCTGATAGCATAACCGGTCATGGATGTGGTGGTGGTCTTGCCGTGGGAGCCGGAAACAGCGATGGAGAACTTCACCCTCATGATCTCGGCCAGCATTTCCGCACGGGGAATTATGGGAATTCCCAGCTCCTGAGCCCGAATAATCTCCGGATTGTCGAAGCCAATGGCCGAGGAGTACACCACTATATCCTTCCCCTCCACATTCTCAGGACGATGCTCGTATGAGATGCTTATGCCCATTTCCTCCAGGCGGCGGGTGGTCCTGCTCCTCTTTATGTCGGAACCCGATATGTCGAATCCCATATTATGGAGGAGTTCGGCGATACCGGACATCCCCGACCCCCCTATCCCGACGAAGTGCAGCCTGCGAAAGCGCGTCTTGGAAAGGAGCACGGGAAAAGTTTAAGGTGTGATAATTACCTGCCGTACACAGTCAGAACGAAGGCCCCCCAGAAGAGAGGGGAGTCCATGCCTGTGTTCCTCAAGAGGTAGAGCCGGGCTCTCTTCAGGGCCATATCCACAGGGTCCCCGTCCGACAGGTACCCGTACATCTTTTCCATGAGCAGATAGGAGGCGGCGTCGCTCAGGTCCCACATGGTGGTGATTATGCATCTTCCGCCGGTGTATATGAAGCTGCGGGTCAGGTTGAAGATGCCCTCCCAGTCGTTTATCAACCTGCCCATTCCGGTCCTGCAACCGCTCAGAACTATGAGACTTCCTACCCTCATCCGGGAATAGATTTCACCCACACGCAGAAGGTTATCCCTCGACGGAACTGTATCACCGGGGGGACCCAGGATGATCATGCTGGAGGAATCCACTATTGCATGAGTGGCAAAGTGGAGTATGGGGTATTCCCTCAGAGGAATATGATACAGCTTCTCCTCCGATACTTCCTCCCCCACCAGAGCAACACCTCCGACCTTCTCCACAACAGCCCTCGCTTCATCCTCCGCATAACGGAGATTTCCTATGTTCCTTCTGGAAAGGACCACATTATAACCGTAATCGTTCCGGCCCAGCGCCAGCGCGGGCCCCCTTACCCCGCATGGAAGGGCAAAGCTCCAGAGGGAAAATACCCTGTAGATGGAATACGGTGCCTCCACCAGATAACTTCTCCCGTCGTGGAGGATGGAGAAGGGCATACGGGTCAGAATACCGTGGGGAGAGATGGCCACCCTCCGGTACTTCCGGAGCAGGGTGTCGAAGGGCTCTATGAGGATCCTCCACAATCTTTCGGATACAGCTCTACTGAAACCCGGCGCCGATAAAAGCCCGTTTACCATACTCTCGAGACTATCCCTCGATGCCCTCCTGAGCACCACGACGGTCTCTTCAGGAGAAACCAGGTATTCTAAAAGGTATTTTCTGCCCACCACATAACCCAGCAGTGCAGTCCCCCGCGGCAGATGGGGTGCATTTTCCGATATGAAGGAAAGCTTCTTTCTCTCCACATATTCGTGAACTCTCCTCTCCAGAGCGATGAGACTGTCCAGGGGCATATTCATATCCGCATAGAAATTGAGCAGTCTGATGAGGGAATCCACCACCCTGTCCTTAGATAGATCCATTTCTTCCAGAAGGGAGCGGCCCTTCAAAAGTTCGCTGTATAGGGCTACCCTGCCATCCAGACCCGCTCCGAGAAAGTAAGGGATGTTTTCCGTCCACACCCGGAGGAGTTTACCGTAAAGGCCCCGCGTGGCCCCCATAACGCTCGAAATCCTTCCGGAGCGGACATATAGAAATGCGCTATCCAGACTGGCGGCGGCGCCTGCCGTATCCCCGGTCAGAACCTGAAGGCGTGCGAGAGTTATCCTGAAGGAGATATTATCGGGAGCAGAATCCACCAGGGCCCTCATCCAGAGCAACGCAGAGTCCATTTTACCCAGAATCTCGTACGCGTAAGAAATTCTCGTAAAGTATATATAAACTGGAACAGGTAAATAGTCTGAATCGAGATTAAGCCTATCCAAAGCCTCCCTTGCCACAGAACGGGCCCTCGCGCTGTCCCCCGCGTACAGGTACAGCCAGGCCAGGCCCATGCGCTCGCCAAATACATACAGGTCATCCCCCCGCAGTTTCCGTCTTACATCTATAACCCTCTTTATGTAATAGGCGGTGCTGTCCAGCACACCCAGATGTAAGAATCTTCTCGACAGATTGGCCATAACATTGGCCGTGTGATCACTATAGAGGCCGTAGTGCTCCATGTGGGCCGCCAGAGCCCTCCTGAGAACCCTCAGCCCCACAGAATCATCCGGAGCAGAAATACCATACTCGTTCAGTCCATAGAGCCACAGCAAACCCGATACCCCGGCGTATCTGTGGAGGGAATCCAGTATTTCATAAAGCCTCCGGGCATAATAGGAGCCCGCCCTCCGGGGATTTACATAGTTAAAGTAATAGCTCAGCGTAAGGTACAGCCCAACCCGAACGAAGGGGCTCCTCAGGGTGGAAGCAGTGGAGTCCAGCATCGATATGTAGCGGAATCCGAGAATGGGCATATTGTGCTCTGAATAGTACTGGGCAACCTTCTTCATGGCCAGGGCCCTTATCGTGGGGTCCGAATGGTTCAGATAGGGCCTTACGCGGTTCAGATAAACGGAATCCAACTCCACCCATCCAAAAATTAATACATAGGTGAGAGGGGTGGTATCCATCAGAGTGTTCATCCCTACAAAGGCAACTGGCATTTCCTCGTGAAATAGAACATTCTGAACACCACGCCCTAAAAGTGTCTTGTATTTATCTCCGGGCACGGCATCCAGCTGAACCGCAATGCTATTGTAAATGACTCGCGCATACAGGGAAAGGGGACTGCCGCGGGCTGTGGCCAGGAGGGTGTCCATGTATGCCCTCCTGTCCGCCCTGTCCATCGCACCGGCATCGAACCACATGAGCTCATTGCCCAGAAAGGCCATATAGAGGGCCAGAGTGTAGGCCCTCCACAGGGGTAAATCTCCCCTATTCCTCACCAGAGCATAGCCCTTCCACAGGAGGGTTCGGGCCGAATCCACGAGACCCCTCTCCAGTAGTTTCGGGGCCTTCAAAACATAATCGTACGACAGAATGCAGACACTGTCCCCCTGCTCCACACATTCAAGAACGCGGTCGTCCACATAAACCGGTCCCGAAGAGGCAAAGAGTATCGGAAGGAGCATTTCCTGTATCCTTTTACTAATTTTAAAGGCCAGAACTCACTTGAATTTCCCCGCCTCCCGGCATTAATATTTTGCTATGGGTGAATACAGAATAGAAAAAGATTCGCTGGGAGAGGTTAAGGTCCCCAGAGATGCATACTGGGGGGCCCAGACTCAGAGAGCCATAGAGAACTTTCCCATAAGCGGCATCCGATTTCCCAGACCCTTCATAAAGGCCCTCGGACTCATAAAGTACGCGGCGGCAAAGGTGAACAGGGAACTGGGCTATCTGGATGAAGAAAAGGCAAAGGCGATAATGCAGGCGGCCAGAGAAGTGGCCGATGGCAAATTCGACGACCAGTTCCCCGTGGACATATTCCAGACGGGCTCCGGAACCTCCACCAATATGAACGCCAACGAAGTAATCGCCACCAGAGCCAACGAAATCCTCACGGGGGACAGGCACACCAAGAACCCGGTGCATCCCAACGACCATGTGAATATGGGTCAGTCGTCCAACGATGTGATTCCCACAGCAATACATGTATCGGCCTATTCCGAAACTGTGGAAAAACTGCTTCCTGCGCTGGAACATCTGAGGAACACCATACTGAAGAAGGCAGAGCAATACAGGGATCTGGTCAAAACCGGCCGGACCCACCTCATGGACGCCATGCCCCTGACCCTATATCAGGAGATGTCCGGATGGGCCCGCCAGATAGAACTGGGGATAGAGAGGATTAAAGATGCTCTGCCTCGCGTTGCAGAACTGGCCATAGGCGGAACTGCTGTTGGAACGGGAATAAACACCCATCCGGAATTTGGAAAGCGTATGGCTGAAGAGTTGTCCAGGCTCACGGGGCACCCATTCACGGAAGCGAAGAACCACTTCGAGGCCCAGAGCGCGCAGGATGCCATAGTGGAGCTCTCCGGAGCCCTCAAAACTGTAGCGGCAAGCCTCATGAAGATTGCCAACGACCTCAGATGGATGAACAGCGGACCCATTGCTGGCCTCTCAGAAGTGAAACTCCCCGCCCTCCAGCCCGGTTCCTCCATAATGCCAGGAAAAGTGAATCCCGTCATCCCCGAAGCAGTCAGGATGGTGGCCGCCCAGGTGTTCGGAAACGATGCTGCCATCACATGGGGAGGAGCACTGGGAGACTTTCAGCTGAATGTGATGTTGCCCCTCATAGCCCACAACATTCTCCAGTCCATCAAGATACTAGCCAACGCCTCCAGGGTTCTGGCAGACAGGGCAATAGAGGGATTCGAAGTGAACAGGGAGAGGATAGAGAACCTCGTCGGGCGCAATCCCATTCTGGCAACAGCCCTCAACCCCATAATCGGATACGACAAAGCCGCAGAAGTGGTGAAAAAGGCCCTCTCGGAGGGCAGAACCGTAAAAGAAGTGGTCGTGGAACTGGGTTACCTGAGCCCCGAGGAAGCGGAAAGGCTCCTCGACCCCATACTGATGACCACCCCCGGACGGGTCAGCGAGAAGGTGAAATAATACATGGAGGGGAATTTCCCCTCCCTCAATCCGAACGGCCCCGGTAAATCCATAGAGCCACATTAATTAACAGAAGCACCAGAAGGCCGGGCAGTCCCGTTACACCTGTCGTCAGGTCATTTCCACCCCTTATGTACACGAGGGCAAAGGCCCCCAGAGCATTGAGGGTGCCATGGGAGATGGCCGGAACCAGAACAGTGCCGGATTTCTCCCTCAGGAAGAACAAAATGGGACTCAGGAGGGTGGTGAACAGGGTCATCATCACGATGCCCGGAAGGGGATGTTCCGGATAATTCAGCCCCCTGAGAATCAGAGGGGCATGCCACAGCCCCCACAGGATACCAACCATCCCCGACATCTTCCAGAACCCCCATTGTCTCATTTCCATATAAAGAAAGCCCCTCCACCCCGCCTCTTCCCCGAACGCAAACAGGGCATTGAAGGTGGCACCCACCAGCATGGCGATGATGAAAAGGGCGACTGCCATACTCCCGCCCATGAGCCTGAGCTGGAAGCGGGCGGATTCCAGCTCCTCGGGGGAAGCGTACCTGGAAAGCCTTTCCAGAAATCCCATCATATCAGGGGAGAAATCCACACCGGGAATCACAAGGCTCACAAGGGTGGTCAGGATAACGAAGACAGCAGGGAATAACCAGCCCACCACCCACCACCGGTTGAACCTCAGGCTTACGCCTATATCCCTCCAGGAGAAGTCTCCATATCTCCACATGAGGACAGCGGTCGCCACCAGAGGACCGAACATGTAAATGGGGGCGATTATGGTCATAAGGGCCCTCTCATGAGAAAAGTAAAGAAAGGAAGCAACAGTCCAGCTGAATCCGTAGGAAATCAGCAGATAAAGGGCCACCCTCCTCCATCCCATGGGTCAATTTTACAGTGAAAAACCTGTAAACTTTGTCCATGATTGCATTTGTGCTTTTGGCCACCGGTCTGGAGGAGGCCATCCGGCAGAAATACCTGAACATAAAATATCTGAAAGCCGACTTCGTGGAAATCGTAAGGAATCCGCGAATGGATGAAGAGCAGAAGTTCAGGGGCACCCTCGAATACTTCGCCCCCAACAGGGCCGTATTTCACATCACCTATCCTCAGGAGCAGAAGATGATAGTGGAGGAGAACAGGATGATTTACATCATGGGGGCCGATACCATGGTAAAGGAGCTGGAAGGGGACCAGGTATTCAACCCATACGCCTTTCTGACGGAGAAGAGCGACCAGTTCGAAAAGACCATAAAAGAGGAAAATGGGAAAATTTACATCGATGTGAAGGGAGATTCGGATGTCTTCGAAGGGGCCCGGTTCGTGCTGGATGCGAAGGACTACAGGGTCCTGGAAATAAGGGCCACGGACAGCTTCGGAGTCGAATACATCTTCCGCTTCAGCAACATACAGATGAAGTGAGGGAATCAGGGGGAGGACTCCCCCTATCTTCAATCGCAGTCAAGCTCATCCACATCCAGACTCAGGAGGGAGAGGGCGGTCGTGGCAACCGCTGCATCATCCAACCACCCTGCTATAGGGATGAAGTCGGGAACCAGGTCCACCACCATGAGGAAATACAGAAGTGCTCCGGCAACTGCCGCTATGGTCCCTGCTCCGGGCTTATAGCACCCGCTGGCGATCGCCCTGGCAACCTTTACCAGATGAATAAGGGCGCTGCGCAGGGATTCCGGCAGGCTGGAAGACAGCTTCTCCACTACTCTATCCACTATACCTCCCAGTTCTTCCGGACCCACATTTTCGCCCATCCTCCGGGCCCTATCGAATGCTTCCCTCTCATCGAAATCGTACATGGCAGAGAAAGTTTATCGGGAAGTCAGGGCCCGCCGGCACCCGATAAAAACTCCGCTCCTGAAGAGGGAAACCATAATCATTCAAATTAAAAGACTGAAAGAAACCTATTCCGCCCATAGGAAATTCCCGCCGCAAAACCCCTCAGGAATCCTCCGATAACCTCAGCCTCCTCGCTATCAAATAAATGGACAAGAGAGCCACTGCGCCCTGCGAAACGAGTCCCTCGAGGGTCGGATATATGCCCAGAAGGTCTATGTGGGGGGCATAATCCAGAAAGTGAACGGGAAGCATGCCCACTTCCTGAATCTCCCTTATTCCCTTCCCGATGAACACCACCGCAAGGGCAAGGAGCATCCAGGAAGTAACGGTAAATATCTGCCTTAGGGGCAGGCGCCTGTGCAGGTGGAATACCGCGATGCCCAGAAGGATGATGGTTATCAAGCCCATCAGAAATCCCCCTATAACTCCGCCCCTGTCGGCGGATTCGTAGAGGGCAGAATAGAAGAGGACAGTTTCGAATGCCTCCCTGTAGACCACAAGAAATGAAAGGGCGAAAGCACCGATCCACGCCCGGCGCTGGCTGGCCTCCTTCATCTTCCTCCTGATATTCTCCACAGCCCCGGATGAGAACCACAGGGCTATATACAGAAGAATTGCCGCCGCCACAAAGGAGGTCAGGCCCTCCAGAATTTCACCATAAACAGGCAGTCCAGAAAGCACCTTCCTGAAGATCCCCCAGGTGATGAATCCGGAGAGTATGGCAACTGCCCACCCCGCATGCACAGCCCCCACGACCCTCCGATTTCCATATATGGAGGCAACGGAAAGCATGATTGCGATGACCAGGATGGCCTCCAGTCCCTCCCGAAACAGGATAACGAAAGATCCAATAAGGGCATGCCAGGGGGAATCTCCTTCATCGGACAGAAAGTGCTCCTTAAGGGAGGCCACAAGTCTGCCCACACGCTCAGTCCTCCCCTCCTCCAGAGCCCGCCTGAGCCTCATTACATCCATCTCCATGCGGCCGGCATCTGTCATCCTCTTCTCCACGGGCTCTATATACCGGGCGTAGAGGCCATTGAGTATAGATAAAGCATCCGTAAAGTTCCCCGAGCGGGCGGTCCGTTCAATGAGATCCAGGGTATTCAATATCAGGGATAGAGTATCTCCGGTGCCGGGATTATGCCTTATAAAAGCCACTTCCCCCTTTTCTATACCCATTTTGCTCATGTACCGGTCGCTCCACACGGAAGCCAATTCCAGGGGCAGGTAGAAGGTGTCTCCGGGCAGACCCTCGTGGCGGAGCGACAGCACATAGAACGCGACATCCCACTTATCCCCGTCGCTCAGGTGATGAAATGCAGGCATTCCCGCCGCACCGAAGTGGAGCACAGTATAAACCCGAAATGGTGAAAGGTCATCCCTCTCCACAAAACTGGCAGGGGGCGGATCGAGGCCCCTCACCGTTCCCCTTCCATCCCCCCTGTGGCCGTGGCAGACCGCACATTCCCTCGCATAGAGGTCCTTTCCCCTTTCCAGCGACACCACCCCATCGGGGAACATCCTCAGATTCGACTCCGATATCAACCCCCTTCTGATATTCTCCAGGATGCCGCGAACCGCATTCGTATCGGCCCTCCTGTCCACCAGAAGTATCAGGGAATCCGCCAGAGTCCTATTGTGGGGGATGAGCTCCCTCAACCGCCGGGAGAATTCCCTCATCTCTTCCCACTCGAAAGAGTCCCGGATGGCCAGTGGATAATCGGCCATCATGTAATCCACGATATTGATGGCTTCCAGCATCTTAAGGTTAAATATCAGAAAGGTCAGCATGGTTTCACCTCCTATTTCCTACTTAATAGGTAGGAAAATTATACAGGAATTTTATAGAGATTTTGAAAAACTTTTTGCAGTCATTCTATCGGGCAAAAGCAAACTATTCGCAAATTCAATAAAATTCACCAATAATGATAAAAAATCGCTTAATCTACTCGGAAATACTTTATAATTTCCAGCACAAGGAGGTGAACCATGAAGGACACGCTGGTAATAAGGGACCTGAAGGCAGGGATAGAGGGAAAGGAAATACTCAGGGGAATTAATCTTACGGTTAGAAAGGGGGAAATACATGCCATAATGGGGCCCAACGGTTCGGGAAAATCGACGCTGGGACTGGTCATAATGGGACATCCCTCCTATGAAGTGTACGGGGGTGAGGTGATATTCAACGACAGGAACCTGCTGGACATGGAACCCCACGAGAGGGCACAGGCAGGGCTGTTCCTTGCGTTTCAGCATCCACTGGAGATAGACGGGGTCCGATTCTCCACCTTCCTCTGGCAGGCCTATTCCCACAGGTTCGGAAACGGCAGGAAGCCCGACATAATAAAGTTCAGGAAGGAGCTCCGCCAGTGGCTGAAGAATCTGGGACTTCCTGAGAATATGACCGACAGGTACCTGAATGTGGGATTCTCCGGAGGGGAGAAGAAGAGGGCTGAAATAGTCCAGATGGCCATTCTGAAGCCCGAGATTGCAATCCTGGACGAGATAGATTCGGGGCTGGACATCGATGCGGTCCGCATAGTGGCGGAGAATGTAAAGAGGATTAAACAGGAGACCGGGATGGGGGTCATCCTCATAACCCACTACCAGAGAATCCTCAACTACATCGTTCCGGATTATGTGCATGTCATGGTGGACGGAAGGATAGTGGAGGAAGGGGGACCCGAACTGGCAGAGACTCTGGAAAAGGAAGGTTATGCCCGCTACGGCGTAGCCGAGGAGGTGTGATATGGCGGACAGGAAGGAACAGGAAGCCCTTCTGGATTTCGATTACAGCAAGTATGGATTCAAAGATGAAGACGCCGTTTACGATTTCGTTAGCGAGCCCGGGCTCGACGAAGAGAAGATCAAACTCATATCCAGACTGAAGGGGGAGCCCGAATGGATGACCGAAATCCGCCTGAAAGCCTACAGGATCTTCCTGGAAAAGCCCATGCCCACCTGGGGAGTTAAACTGGACGACATCGACTTCGACAGCATCGTGTATTACGCAAGACCCACGAGAAAAGTGGCCGACTCCTGGGATGAAGTGCCCGAGTATATAAGAAGGACATACGAGAGGCTGGGAATACCCGAAGCCGAGAGGAAATACCTGGGAGGGGTGGAAGCCCAGTACGACTCCGAGGTGGTATATTCCCGCATGAGGAAGGAGCTGGAAGAGAAGGGTATCCTCTTCATGTCCATGGACGAGGCGCTGAAGAGATATCCCGAGCTGGTCAGAAAGTACTTCGGCACGGTGGTCCCTCCATCCGATAATAAATTTGCCGCCCTCAACACGGCAGTGTGGTCCGGTGGAACCTTCGTATATGTTCCGAAGGGTGTAAAGGTGGACATCCCTCTACAGGCGTACTTCCGCATAAATCTTCAGAACCTCGGACAGTTCGAGAGGACCCTCATAATCGCTGAGGAGGATTCGTTCGTCCATTACATAGAAGGGTGCACAGCCCCCATATACGACACCCACACCCTCCACGCCGCAGTGGTGGAGGTCATAGTGAAGAAGGGTGCCCATGTCAGATATACCACCATACAGAACTGGTCCAGAAATGTCCTGAACCTGGTCACCAAGAGGGCCGTGGTGGAGGAGAGGGGTTTCATGGAGTGGATCTCCGGTGAGCTGGGAAGCGGAAGGAACATGAAGTATCCCTCCTCCATACTCAGGGGAAGGGGCGCGAGGACCGACATCCTGTCCATGAGCTTCGCCAACACCGGAATGCACCACGATACGGGAGGGAAAGTCATAATCATGGCTCCGGACTGCAGGGCCACCATTACCTCCAAATCCATATCGAAGGGTGGGGGCATAAGCACCTACAGGGGACTGGTCAAGGTCCTTCCGGATGCCGAGAGGGCCCGCATATCAGTGTCATGCGACGCCCTGATAATGGATGAGGACTCGGTCAGCAACACATACCCCTACATAGAAATCGAAGCCGACAGGGTCAACATCGCCCACGAGGCGAAGGTGGGCAAAATTGGAGAGGACCAGGTGTTCTACCTCATGAGCAGGGGCCTTACAGAGCAGGAAGCCACAACCCTCATAGTCATGGGATTCATAGAGCCCCTTTCCAAGGAATTGCCGATGGAATACGCCATTGAGCTCAACAGGCTCATAGAGCTCGAGATGGAAGGAAGCGTTGGATAGAGGAGGAAAAGTATGAAAGGAATAACTGCCCTTCCCCGGTGGTTCATGGAGATAAAAGAGGAGGCCCGGGAATTTTACAAAGGGGCTCCGGCACCCCGCAACAAGTACATAAACCTGGACCTCATTAAGCCGGAGCAGTTCTCTCTTGATGCCTACACTCCCGTGGAAGATGCCGAATCCCGAATAAGTAAAGAGAATGTCTCGGGATTTATCGTTTTCATCGATAATGTAATGACCCACTTTCGCATACTGGACGATGGTATAAGCATCTACGATATAAGGGATGCAGATAAGAACGAAAACTTCAGGAAGTATTTTTCGAAGGCAGTGAGCCCCACTTCAGACAGGTTCACAGCATACCACTATTCCGTTCTTGAGGAAGCCATTTTGATACACATAGCACCAGGAGCAAGAGTGGAAAAGCCTTTTCATGTGCTCTATATTCACTCTTCCGATAAAGCCTCCATGCACCCCCACATCATAATACTGGCGGACAGGTCATCCCGATTCACATACCTGGAAGAGGCCTTCTCCATAGATGAGGAGCATTCCGGATTCTTCAATCCCGTCGTGGAGATATTCGCTCTGGATGAGGCCCGCGTGTACTTCTCATCCATATTCAACATGAACGAAAATGTGCTCTCCTACGGGAGGAAGAGGGGGGTCGTTGGCCGCAACGCCTATATAGACATCAACCACGGCTGGATCGGGGGCAGGGTGAACACAAACCACATGGAACTGCTGATGGACGCCCCCGGAGCAGAGGGAGAGGATACCCAGATCTTCTTCGGAAGGGATCATCAGACCCACTTCCTGACCACCCGCCTCCTGCACAGGTCCGGCGACAGCCGGGGGAATGTTCTGGTGAGAGGGGCTCTGAAAGACAGGGCCCACAGTATATTCGACGGACTCATAAGGATATACCACGGCGCCCAGAGATCCAACGCATTCCTCGAGGAGCACACCATTCTCCTCAATCCGGGTGCCCGCAGCGACGCCATTCCGGGCCTCGAGATAGAAGCCAACGATGTCCGGTGCACCCACTCGGCAACAGTGGGAGAGCTGGAAGAGGAGAAAATCTTCTACCTGCAGAGCAGGGGCGTTCCCCACGATGATGCCCGAAAAATGCTGGTCATGGGCTTCTTCGAATTCGCAATAGAGAAGATACCCATAAAGGAAGCGAAAGAAAGGCTCGTAAATCTCATAGAGGAAAAATGGAAATGAGGGGCTGTGCCCCTCCCTCCCCCTTAAACTATTCGGCCCTTTCGAAAAGAGCAGGAGGGAATATCCATGGTATGGATGATTTTTACGCAGGTGAATCTCATCGCCCAGAACGATTACCCGGGAGCCTCATGGGTGGGTATTACTTCGGACTTTTCCGGGGATGGGGTGCTGGACGCATACGCCTTCTACGGAAACGACTCTGTGGTCATATACGACGGCCTCTCCTCCACCCCCATAGCCGGGTACAGGGCCCCCGCCGGATATAACATCGTCCTTTACCGGATTGCATACCGGACCGTACTTCTGTACTACTACAACTACAGCGATGGCCAGATGCAGTTTAGAATATACGAGGACCTGACCAGTCCTGTATACACCTCTCCCCTCTTCAACTACAGCAACTCGGGTTATCTTTACCCCACCAATTACGATGGGGACCAGTACATCGATATAGTGGTGAGGACGGACAGCGCTCTGTACATCTACGAGACCACCTATTCCCTGAATTCCAGGGAGGTGGACTCCGGAAGCGGACCCGCCATAGGGAGCGTGGATATAGTGTCCGATGGGGGCCGGCTGTTCATTCCCGTACAGCTTGCGGGGACTGCCAGCATGCTGATATTCGACGGGAGGGGAAAACTGATTCTCAGCAGAGAAATTACTAAAAATCATGAGAGAATCGATTTGCCTTCGGGAGTGTATATCTACCGGATCTCTTCGGACGAATTAAAGATGTCGGGGAAGCTCATCGTGAGATAGGGCGGTGAATCCACCGCCCCCATGTTGTCATATTGCACCCGGGAAATTTTCATACGAATTACATGCCCTTTTCTGCATTATCATGTATATGTGATTGAGGGATAAAAATCTGGTCCCACCCTGCTTTCCCACCATGCAGGTGATACTGTTCCTTCCATAAACTGTTGGGCGAAAGGAGGTGGAACCATGTGGAAAGGATTCAAAAAGAGCAGAGGACCGAGAATAGGGAACCCCATCAGGAGGCAGAAGTCCTGGTGGGAGAAGTCGCTGGACCCCAACTACAGATGGGACCCTTTCAAGGGCAAGTTCGTGAGGGACAACTGCTGCAAACCCGGATACTACTACGATGTATTCAGCAATAGATGGAAGAAAATCAAATAGTGAGTGATGGGGGGATCTCCCCCCATCAGAACACCGATTCCACACCCACGAAGAAGTTGCGGGTGGCGGCGGGAATCAGATAGGGCTCCCCGTCCTTCACACCGAAGGGCTCATAAATTTCGTTCAGGAGATTGTTAACCTGAAGGCGGAGAGTTATACCGGACCTGAGAGCATAATTAAAGTAGAGATTCACAACCTGATACGGAGGAAGGGCATAGGTATTCTCCGGATCTATGTAACGGGAACCCACGAATATTCCCTCTGCGTAGAGGCTCCACCTGTCCCGGCGGTATTCCGCTGCAGCATATCCGGTGTAGGATGGGAAGAAGGCGATGATGTTCCCGGAATAGTCGAACGGACCATTCCAGTCGCTCCCTGAGAACTTCACATACCTGTTATCCGAGAGGGAAAGGGAAGCATAGAACCTCAGGCCCCTGAATGAAGGGGTATGCAGGTAGAATTCCACACCCCTGTGACGGGTCCTCCCCGCATTGGTCAGAATTGGCACTCCATCCACCAGAGAACCACCATATACCAGGGCATTGGTAAAGTCCATGTTGTATAGATTGAGGTCCAGGCGCCATCTTCCATCGTCGAACCTGTATCCCAGTTCCACATCCCTGACATCCTCGGGAAGCTTTCGAGGACTGGAGCAAACCAGGGCATCTGCCCGCGCTTCGCACGATTCGAAATCGTAGACGGGGTCGTTCCAGTAGGGATACTGGGCATCGTATATGTCTCTGGTTCCGGGCTCCCTGTGGTTCATCGAATAATTTACGAAAAGGTAGGAATTGGGTCCGGTTCTAAAGCTCAGACCGACTCGGGGCGAGGGGAAGACATAATCCGCACTCCATCTCAAATTCCTGACGATATCGTTGTGGAATCTATAGCTGGCCATCTGTACCTGAAGACCCAGCATAAGCGTGACCCCGGGCCTCACTTCGTGTTCCAGGTGCACAAATGGAGAGAGAATATACTTGTCAAGGGTGTAGGAGTAATAGCGGTAATCCGCAGTATCCATGGGAATATCTGTGGGCCAGTTATCGGCCCAGACGACGGTGCCCCAGTGGTCCCCCGTATGGAAGCGGAACTCCGAACCCGCCGTAAGGGTGAGGCCTCCGCGCGTATAGAGTATCCTGGGAAGATACCCGAAATCCTTCTCATCCACCCACCTCTCCCTTATCAGATCAAAGGGGGTCTCTCCTTCGGGCCTGTCCCAGTATTCCCTGAAGTACTCCCGCCACTCTCCATTCCTCAACTGCCTGAATCTTCCCCTGCCGATTATGGCGTAAAGCGTATTCTTCACATACAGGTTATCCCCTATGAAATTCTCCTGGTGCAGTTCATAGTGGGGCCTGAAGAACAGATCCGTTTCCCCATCGTACTGAAGGGGATTGTACCTGCGGTTCGTCCGCAGGGTGGCGGTATCGATTCCATAGTAGGCCAGGTGTGTGTACTCGTTTCCCCCATGAAGAACGAGGGTCGTTCTGGAAGTCATTCCCCTGTGCTGGAGAGCCACATAATAACTTCCCATGTCACTCCAGGATTTCTCCCTGTACCCATCCGTCTTAAGTTTCGAAAGCCTGGTATAGAAGTTCCAGCTTCCCACCCACCCGGAGGAATAATCCATTGTGAGCCTGTATGTTTTGAAACTGCCGTATCCCCCGTATATCCTTATCTTCCTCTCATCGCTGAAGGGAAATCCAACGAGATTGATGGCACCCGCAATTGCAGAGTATCCGTATGGAATGCTTCCCACCCCCCTCTGGAACTGTATGAATGTGGTGGAGGACAGAATGTCCGGATAATCTATCCAGTAGATGTCGTGGCTCTCCACATCGTCGGTGGGAATATCGTTGATGAGAACGGATATGTACTTCTGGGAAAAGCCCCTTATCGACATATAGTTGTAGTTGAGGCCATTTCCCGCATCCGAATAGACGAACACTCCGGGAATCTGCCTCAGGAGATTGGGAACATCCTGAAAGTTGTAAACTTCCCCTATCCGCGCCGTATCGATCTCCGTATAGGAGACCGGCGTTTCCTTCTCCGCCTTCCCCACCACCACCTCCTCGGGCAGGGTGTATCGGGGAAGGGTATCGCCTGCAATGAGCATTATGGCCAGCATGGCTTACCTCCTTCTCGTTTTGCCGGGGGAACCAGCGGGTGGAACAGAGAGGGTGAGGAGATTTTTTCTCCCACACCTTCCCTGCGCCGGTATTACCCGGATCAGGTTCGAGGGGTCTCCCGCGCGCTCCAGCGGGACTCTCAGCCGGGTTGCCCCCAGCTCCCCCGGTGTGGCAGTGAAAATTTTAAACCAGAGCAGGGCTGGAATTTGCAGGTGCTTGAACGAAAATTTTTAATTATGGGCATGAGGAAAGGAATAGAAGGGATAAAAGGGATATGGAAGGCGATAGCGGTGCACTGCTGGAGATAGCGGCGGCTTTTGACATGCCTGCCATTGCTCCCATCACATTTTCCAAAGGGACAGGAGCTAAAAATAGAAACTATGGAAAGCGAAATTTTCCATCCTGCCAGTTTCTATGAGAGGAAATCCCTGAAGATGAGGATTATTCTCATGGGAAGTCTTCTGGCAGGGGGAAAGTCTTCCAGAGGCAATATGTAGAAACTGTCCTCAGTGTGGTGGGAAAAGCTATGTCCCTACCCTGGAAAAAGGGTATCACCGCGCTCAGGCATCTAT
>JALSOK010000093.1 GCA_026986535.1 Caldifarciminota bacterium | reverse complement strand
TCTATCACCAACGCCACCAATACCACAGCCGTTATCAGCAGGATGAACATCGGTAAGCTGGAAAAGTATGTCTTCCAGCTCACCACTCCGTCCCACACCGCATATAGCTTGAAAATGTTTAGCATGCCCATCACCTCCCCTTTTATTTAGGCAAGCTCTGAAGTATGGCATCTATCTGGGCAACCATCTGGTTGTTGCCCTCCTGCTCGTAGAGTACCCTTGCCTGCTGGAGATACTTTATGGCCTCTCTGGAATTGCCCATCTGTGTGTAGGCCCATCCGATGTTGAAGAGTATTCTGGGCTTGTACTTGGTATTAGGGAACTTCTCCAGCATTTCCTTTCCAACTTCTATGGCCTTGCCGTAATCTTCTGTAGCAAGATAAGCTACAACGAGGTAATTGTATACATCCTCTATCTTGGGGCCGTCGGGGAAGAAATCTTTATACTTCTTCAGGGCCTGAATCGCCTCTTCATATTTCTTGTTCTTTATGAACAGGGCACCGGCAGTGTAGAGGGCTTCGGAGGCCTTCTGGCTGTTGGGGAACTCGTTGGCCATCCTGAAGAACAGTTCAGCCGCCTTCAGCTCATCGCCATCCTGATACGCCTTTGCCGCCTGGAAGTAAAGGGCCTCAGCAGCCTTGGGACTGGAAGAGTACTTCTCCACGAACTGCTGGAGCTTTGCCGTATCCCCTTCGGATGTGATGGCCAGCAGATAGTAATCCTGAACCCTGTCCCTCACCATGGAAGCCAGTTCGTGATCCGGATAGAGGAAGAGGAACTTCTCATATACCTGTATCGCCTTATCGAAGTCCTTCTTCATTGCATAGGCCCGCCCGAGGGCATACATTGCCTCAGGAGTTATGGGACTGCCGGGGAAGTGCTCAATCTCCCACTCTAAGAGTGCAATGGCCTTGTCCACCTGACCCGCCTTGATGTAAATATCTGCCGCCCTGTACGCAGCCTCGGCGGCCCTGGGATGTTCGGGGAATTCGTTTACGACCCTTTCCCAGAGCTTTACAGCATCACCGTAGGACTTGAGGGCAAGGGCTGCCAGCCCCTGGAAGTATATGGCCTCCGCTGCCTCAGGCCTGGGAACGAACATGGCAGCAATTGCAAAATCCCTGAATGCGTCCATGTAAAGGCCCTTATTGAACTTCACAACCCCCCTTCCCAGATAGAGGGCTATCATCAGGGAAGTATCGCCCTTGAATCTCACCGCCTGCTCGATGGTATTGAAGTGGGCCAGGGCATCGTCATATCTCTTCTGATGATATGCAACCCATCCGAGACCAAGCCTGGAAAGAATAACAAGGTCCCTCGTGAGCTGCATCTGCACATTGATGTTATATCTGACTTCTGCTTCCGCATAGGCCCCTGCATAGTAGTGGGCTTCGGCGAGTCCATATACATACCATCCCTTCCACAGATCGAAGGTGGTATCTTTGACGCTCATGGAGGCCTGATCCTCCCGCATTTCCGAATAGTAGATATTACCCTTGAGGAGTGCTTCCTGGAACTTCCTGTCCCTGACGAGGGAGAGCATCTCCATGGCCATGGAAGGCCTGCGCAGGAAAGTTTTCGGATAGTTCTCTATCACCAGCTCGAAGTTCT
This sequence comes from Caldifarciminota bacterium, assembly GCA_026986535.1. Classification (GTDB taxonomy): domain Bacteria; phylum Hydrothermota; class Hydrothermia; order LBFQ01; family DSFT01; genus S143-66. Next base: position 8,664 of record JALSOK010000093.1, on the reverse strand, counting down.
TCGCGGCAGAGTAAAACTTGCCCAGAGCATAGTCTATCGCACCGCGTGCATACTCTCCTATGCCTGCCTCCTGAGGAGGAAACTCCATATTGAGGAGCTGGTCGGCCATGGTGTAGGATTTCACAGTATCCCCCACGAAGAAGTGGGATTCCATAAGCCTTATGAAAGAGATATTGTAAATTTCCCTGTCGCTCGCCTTTGCCAGGGCTGTCTCGTAGTACTTTATGGCCTCGTTGAATTTTGCCTTCGATTCATCCTTCTTCCCCTCATCCTCGTACTTCCTTCCCCACTCTATTTCAGCATTTCCCGCGAAGTAAGCAGCGAGATTTGCAAATTCGAAATCCTTCTTTTTCGAAACCAGGGTGAGCTTCTCTATGGCGGATTCGAACTGCCTCATCCTGTAGAGGGATATTCCCCAGTAGTACTGAACCCAATCGGAGAACTTGGAACCATGATACCTTTCTATGAAGTCCTTTGCCATGGTGGCGGTTCCCTTGTAGTCCCCGTAAATGAAATTGGCTTCTATCATGGCATAGGATATGAAAGGCTCCCTCGGTGTGTTCTTGTACCTCTCGAGCAGTTGCTTATAGACGGTTATCGCCTCGAGGGGCCTCTTCAGAAGGGCAAGGCTCCTGGCATAATAGAACTGGGCCTCGGGGATGTCCTTTATGTCCTTGAGCTTTTCTATGGCTTCATCATACCTCTCCTCCCTGTAGTCCAGGACTCCCAGAAGCATCCTGGTCCTGTTGGAGTTCTTGTAATAGGGATACTTCTGAAGCTCAACGAGCACCTGTTTTGCCTCCTTGGGGTCGCGGAAGTTGGTGAAATAGACGGATATGGCATACATGGCCTCACCCTTCAGGTACTTCAGTTTGCGGTTCACATCCCTGTCCTCGTAGAGCTTGCGGAATTCCTTATAGGCCTCATCGTACCGCTCGGAGTTGAATTTGCATTCGGCTATTCTGTATCTGATTTCCTTGTCAAATCCATACTTCTTGCCGTCACCGAGGAGTCTTTTGTAGATCTTCTCCGCCTTCTCGTACTTTCCAGCGAAGAACAGCGCCTCAGCCTCCTTATAGGTCTTATAAAAGTCCTCATAGGACATGTTAACGATTAAAGGCACCAAAATTCCAATCATTGTCCTACCCCCTTCTTGATGTTAACAAGACTTCCTTTTCTCTGATAAATCTTTCCACTGGCAGTCCTGACATAGAAGTCGTAATAATACACCCCCCTTCCCACATAGTTGCCATACTCATCCGTTCCCTGCCAGTATATGCACTCGGAGGGTATCGTGCCCTCCCCATAGTAGACCTTATAGACCCTGCCCCACCTGTTCGTTATCTTCAGCATCCACCTGTCCACCTCCTCCGGCAGGTTATACTTCATACACACCTTAACTACATTATACTCAGAACCGGGCATAAGTTCAATGACTTTCGGGGAGGATTCGACCCACACATTATATCCGAGGAACTTGACCGTAACCCCGAAACTGTAAACCTTATTGGAGAATAGGCTGTCCACACCCAGATCGAAGTATATATCCGTGGTGTTGAACACATAGAGATAACCGAGACCCCCCTTCCATCCGCTACCCCCCTCGTATCCAAGGCGGAAGAAGAGGGAAGGAACCGGCCTGAATTCCGTTCCTATCCGGAACTTCTCCCTCTGGGTGGAGTTGAATCTCACCTCCATATCCGTAAAGAGGCTGAGACTCCTGCCGAAGAAGGGAACCGGTATCGAGGAAACATACATGCCGATGCTGGAATAGAGGGCCGAAGGTGTATCGATATTGAACACGCTGAAGCCGAACATGAAGTAATCCAGGGGAGAAAAGGATACGCCTGCATAGAAGGACGGACTGGTGGAGACAGTGTCATTGAGGTAATGGATGTACGATGCTCCAGCCCCCAGGTTCAGAGTCCCGAAGGAACGGGCGAGTACGAACTGCCCCGAAATGTAATCGTAGGTCTCGGGAGCAAGCAGATGGAAACCAAAAGAAAGTATTCGATTGGGATAGACGAAACCGCCACCGTTATATCCGTATCCCGAGTGATATGCGGAAATCATTACTCTCGGTGCCACGGCAGCAGCCGCCGGATTGTAATAGATTGCCTCAACCCTGTCATAGTAGGCTGTATATGCATTTCCCAGGGACAGAGGATGAGGCCCCGTGTAGGAAAAAAAATACAGGAGCATCATTGTTGAAAAGTATAAAGCAAATTAACTTATCGCAAAAGTTTCCTCATCCTAACTTATATTTTCGTAGGGGGGTATATAGGGGCCCCTCCCTGCGAAGTGTGCTCTTAAATAAGACAACTTCGTCCACAGAAAATTTCAGGGGACGGATGCGGGGATTGCCCTCGAACCCCGTCTTCTTCTTCCCACTCCTGGCAACAGTTATGTGGGGAGTGTAGGGTCTGCTGTCGTATCGTCCCGTAATCCTCATCAACTCCCTGTGAAAATCCAGCAGCTTTTTATCGAACTGTAGCCCAACCCATAACACATTGAAATAAGGCCTTTTAGGAGGGAAAGTTCCCCAGCCATGGAGTGAAAACCGAAACGGCTGATAAGAAGTTGCAAGAGTTCTAAGGGGTTCATTTATAGAGTCCACATAGTGAGCATAAACTTCACCGATAAACACCAGGGTTATGTGATAATTCCCCGGGGGAACCCACTTGATGGATGGATATTTCTCCATATAGGGGGAAAAGGCCCGGAAAATCTCCTCCCGTACATGCTCCGGCAGGTCGAAAGCCAGGAAAAGCCGCATCCTGTCCATGTTTTGAGAATTTTAATGGACATGGTGTAAACTTGCGGCAGAACACAAGTTAACATGGAGGTTGTGTGAGATGAAAGGTAAAGTGAAATGGTTCGACAAGAGGAAAGGGTATGGATTCATAGAGGGGGAGGATGGAAGGGACTTCTTCGTCCACTTCTCCGACATAGAGAAAGAGGGATTCAAGTCGCTGGAGGAAGGGGAAGAGGTGGAATTCGAGCCACAGGAAACCGATAAGGGAACCAAAGCCATCAGGGTCAAGCCCTTATGAGTTGCGGGGCCGAAGGGCCCCTTTTATTAATTTAACCCTCATCTCAGTTTTCTCGCAAAGGTCAGATAACCTATATGGCCGATCATGGTCTCTCTGGGTCGGGTTTTGCCCCTCCGGACCAGAATCTCCCTTTCCAGAAGTTCCACCGTTCTGATAGTAACGAATCCATGCTCCCTCAGAGCATCGACGGTTTCCACAACCTGCTCCACAGTGGGGACCAGGGATGCCCAGAAACCTCCACCCCTCAGGGCGTCCCTTACAGCAGGAACGAGGGTCCAGGGCTCCGGCACATCTATGACGGCGAGATCCACATTCCCAACGGGGTATCCCTCCCGGGCAGGATCCCTCAGCTGAAACTCCACCCTATCCAGGAGACCGGCCCTTCTGACATTCTCTATTGCCCTTTCCAAGTGCTCATGCCGCCGTTCGAAAGAGTAAACCCTCCCCTGAGGCCCCACCACACGGGCAAGGGCTATAGTCAGGGCACCGGACCCCGACCCCGTCTCGACCACGCGGGAACCGGACTGAATATTGGTATGGGTGATTATGTATCCAGCCTCACGGGGATATATGATATTGGTCCTGCGCCGGACCTTGATCATAAGCTCTGCAGTGGATGGCTCGAGAACCATCACCTTCCGGCCCTGGGTCGTTTCCAGAACATCGCCGAAGTACAGCTCATCCGGAAATGTAATACCCCCGTGATGGAAGACAAATTTACCGCCCGGCCTGTACTGGACAAGGTAGGTTTTATCGTCCTCGGAAACGAGCAGAACCAGTTGCCCCTCACTCACCCTCATAGATCCAGTCCGCCATGAAGATGTTGAATTCCCTTCTGTCCTTTCCATTCCTGTTCGATGTCCAGATGATCTTCTTTCCATCCCGGGTGAACATGGGGAAGGCATTGAAGCCGCCCGAATGGGTCACCCTCCGGAGGTTGCTTCCGTCTATTCCTATTATATACAGTTCAAAGGAGAATCCACCCGGCTCGTGCATATTGGATGCAAAGATAATCTCCTTCTCGGAGGGCAGAAAATAGGGGGCAAAGTTGGCAACATTGGTGTCGGTTTTCGTCACCTGCCAGAGGCTGTCTGTCTGCGTATCATAAACATAGATCTCCACATGGGTGGGCTTCACGAGGCCCCTGGAGAGCAGTTCCCTGAACTCCTCTACCTCTTTTTTATTGGTAAGATGATTGGCTCTGAAGACGATATACCTCCCCGATGGACTGAACATGGCTCCCCCGTCGTAGCCGGGGAACCTGGTAATCCTTTCGGGAATCCTCCGCCCCCGGAATGGATTGATGGTATAGAGCTCCAGGTCATGATCCATGGAGGAGGTGAACACTATCGTGCCATCGGGGGCATTCCCTTCTGCCTCCGCATCGTATCCATCGCTGGCCACCAGAAGGGTCTCCCTTCCACTCACAAGGTCCTTCATATACAGGTCGTAGTTGAACAGGGGCCAGACATAGATGCCCCTCTTCATATACTCATGGACCAGGGGATTCTTCGGGCACCTGCCATCGTAGTGGAGCCTCGTACTCGAATATACGACGGTGTCCTCCGTAATGAACCAGCCGCAGGTGGTCCTGCCCCTCCCATCGGAAACCATCATGAGGGGAAATCCACTCGTGTCCATTATGAACATCTGATCGCATTCATAGGCCCCCTTGACGAAGGTCTTCAGTACATCGATATTCGAAAGTATTCTGGATATTTCAAGTGAATCCACGAGCGCCGGCACCACCACCATCCTGTTCCCATCGGAAAGGGTCTTCACGACAAATTCTTCGTATCCCGCATCCCGCAGAGACTTTTCGAGGCGGGGCAACCGGGATGGACTGACCTTGATATAGAGGGCACCCTTTCCCTTGTACTGAAATATGATCCTCTGTCCCGAAGGGGAGAAGTATGCTTCCGCATTCTCGCCCTCGAAAGTCAGCTGCTTAACATTGGCGAAGAACTGTTCTTCACCGGGGAAAATTACCTGGGCAAAGAGGTATAAGAGCATGGGGAAATTTTACGCTCTCAACCGAGACTTGCCCGGGCGGCCTCGTATCCGGACTCTATCAGATGGTCCACATCCACATGCTCGAAGTCGAAGGGATCCACATCGAGGGGAACATCTATCCAGACATGGGGAGAGTGGAGCCGGTGGGTCAGACCTATCTGGACCGATTGCATGAGCCGGAGGGCCCGGATACTGATGGAAAAGATGTTGTTCTCCTTTATATCGTGGAGGGTTCCCCTGAGGGCATGGATAAGGGTTTTCGAATCATGCGCTTCATGGGGGACGACCGCCTCCTCGAGGATGGGATCAGGCTCCCTTCTGGTCAGAACATTTACCGCGATAATCCTCTGTGGATTCAGCTTTCTGGCTATGCTGACCGGCACGGTCTCCACCACCCCTCCATCCACCAGAAATCTATCGCCCATACGAACAGGCTCTATCAATCCCGGTATTGCAATGCTGGCCCTTATGGCGGACCAGACGGACCCCCTGTGGAACACCACATAGTCGAAATTGGAAATATCGGCGGCATTGAAATATGCCGGAATCCTAAGCTCACTGAATGTTATATTCCCGAAGACCCTCCTGAGGAAAGCCTCTATCCTGCGGGTATCCACAAGTCCGGTCGCAGAAGGCCTGAAGCGAAAATACTCCGCAAATCCACCCCTGTCCCTGTAGAGGGCCTTTACGAAGGACTCCATGCTGGAGGAATTGAACCCCATTGCATAGAGACCCCCGATGATGGAACCCATGGAGCACCCCACCACCGCGTGAATTACGATCCCCCTCTCCTCTATGGCCCTGAGAACACCTATGTGGGCAAGTCCCCGGATGGATCCCCCTCCGAGGACCAGAACATTACCCACCCCTGATTTCTTCCAGAGATTTTTTAAGGATATCATAGGTCACCGGCCCTTTGAAATGCATGCGAATGATGCCCGAAGAGTCCACTATTATGGTCTCCGGAACACCGTTTATTCCGTAATCCACCGTTATGGGAGAGTTCTTCGAGTGGAGAACGGGGAAGCGAATATTGTGCTCCTTCATGAATTCCAGCGCTTTGGTGCGGGTGTCCCACACATTGATTCCCAGCAGATATACGCTGTCCCCGAAGTCCTGGTAAAATCTGTTGAGCTCCTGAACCTCCTCCTGACAGGGCTTGCACCACGAGGCCCAGAAGTTTAGGACCACCGTTTTACCCCTGAGGCTGTCGAGAGAGACCACCTTTCCCGTGTGTATATCGGGCATGGCGAAGTAGGGGGCAGGCCTGTTGGGCCTTATAACACCCATCTGCTCATTAACCCTTACATCAACCCTGGACCCCTGATAAACAGCCCACCCGAAAACCCCGAGAATCACGATAACGGAAAATAGCACGAATTTACGCATTTCCTTCCTCCTCCGATTCCCCCGCCTTTGCCGCTCTCGAGGGCTCCTCGGTTATCACATACCAGTCCGTATCCCTATCGAAGTATATTTCTTTCTTCTCACCACTTTCGAGCCTTATGCGGAAGAATCCTTTTATAACATTGAGTTCCACAACAGTTCCCACACCCTCCGGGGTCTTCACCTTTTTCCCGATTCTGGGAACCTTGGAGTAAATGCCCTCGTAGAAATCGAATTCATAGGTGAGACAGCACAGGAGTCTCCCGCATGCGCCCGTCAGTTTCTCTGGTCCGGCAAATAGATACTGCTTTCTTGCCATATCGATCGTGACTGAGGGTATCTTTCCCTTGAGGAACAGCTTGCAGCATGTAATCCTGCCGCATACACCCAGCCAGCCAATTTCGGCAGCAAAGTCCCTCGCCCCTATCTGATTGAATTCCACCCTGACATGGAGAATCTTTGCAAATTCGGCTCCCAGGACATGGAGGTTGAGTTTCTTATCGGCCACATAGTCCACCCTGAGAATACCCTTTTCCATATCTATGGAGAGGCGGGCCAGCTTAACATTCTCATACCCCCTTTCCCACAGAAGCCCCCGAACCATATTCTTCAGAACATGCAGGACCCTGTCCCTGTGGGCTCTGCGATAGGATTCTATCCGCTTCACCTCCCGGGAGACTCTCTGATTTATTCCCCTCACCTTCACGAGCTTCTCATGCTCCTCCCCTTCCACCTTAACCCATAGAAACTCCCCGGGTCTGAACTTATCGAATCGGGGATGGTAGTATGTCTCCGCATCACCACCTATGATAGAAACATCCAGGGTCTTCATAATTCCCGTCTCCAGAAATTTTTCATAAGTTTAAAGATTCACAGCAATTTCGATCCCATCCTCAATCCACGAGCTCCCATCCCTCCAGAACTTCCCCAAGGAGGTCTTTCATGCTCTGAAGAACGGCCTCGAAGAATCTCTCCGCCCTCTCCTTCGACAGGAGGGAATAATCGATTTCCTTCTCGCCGTGATACATGAGTATGCTTATCGTGTTTGGATAGACCACGAGGCCCGGTTTAAAAGACGAAGCCTTCGCTCTCCCCACCCTGGACAATTTATCCAGAAGTTCGGGATATGCATGAAGGACAAGGGAAATCTCATCGAGACCTGCATGCCCCACCATGCCTTCGGGAAAGTGCTCATCGCTGTTCACCATTCCCCACCATTCGAGAACGGCCACCTTCAGTCCATAATCGCTGTGAATCCTGTAGGCAACGGATTTGAGAGCCCCGGAATTCCCCCCGTGTCCATTCACGATGATAAATTCTCCGAATCCATGCTGTTTAAGACCTCCTGCAATGTCGTATATAACTCCCTGAAAGGTCTCCTGGGTTATACCGAGGGAGCCGGCATGGGCCTGAAGGGATTTATTTATGCCGTAGTTGAATGGAGGGAGAACAACGCCGCCGAATTCCTTCACCAGTTCCCGAACGAACATCTGCGGAATGATATTATCCGTCCCCAGCGGAGCGGGGCCGTGGGCCTCAACAGTTCCAACGGCCAGAAAGGCCCTGATGGGCTTCTTCTCCTTCAATTCATACGAAGACATCAACTGCAAATCCATAGCTGAAAGTTTAGAGGAAAAATCATGCCATCTTTATTCTCATCCCTCCATCCAGTCTGCAACGGAAAAATTGAGCCTCTGGAAATAGTAAGGGAAGACATCGCAAATGCCATTCGAGGACAGGATACTGATAATAAACCCCGGCAGTTTCTCCCGGGTGCTGACCCCGGCCATCCGATACACAAGTCCAGAAACGGGACATATCCTCAAGATTGTGTAATTTACTCTTTTAATCAGCTGGAGTTCACAGGGGGCATGGTTAAAGGCCGGCAGGGTTTTGAACCAGCGGGAAAACAGAGAACAGGGACATAATCTCCTGCCTTCTGACCTGCCTGAAAACAGCTCCTATGAGATTGGTAGAGAAGGAAGCATTATCGATAAGGGACCTGAAATAGAACTCCAGACGGGGGAATTTCTTCCCCGGTTTCCCCATAATCCCCGGCCCTCAGCATAAAGCATGCTTTTCTTTCCTGCGCCCATCCAGATACACGAAAGCCACGCTCTCATCCACAGGGGAGGTATTTATGGCTTTTATATTGCCCGGTTCCGAGAGGACTGTCTTTGCAGTGCCATGGGTATAACCCATGGAAAGCAGA
>JALSOK010000092.1 GCA_026986535.1 Caldifarciminota bacterium | reverse complement strand
CCCGTGTCAGGGGCAGTTCGGAACGGATGGTTCTGTGGGACCATCGCAGATTCTTCAGGTCATCGATGTACTCAGGGGTGTGAACCAGCAGCAGGTCCTCCCACGATGCCGGTTCGGGTTCTACAATCTCATCCTCCTTCAGAATGCCGTCCCCCAGAAGCCTCTCCGTCAGGAGTCTGTACTTTGCTGTTCTGAAGACATGCTCTCCGAAATCTGCCGAATATCGGGGAGAGTAAACGAACCATTTCATCTCACAACCTCCCGAATTTTCTCAAAACCTCCAGAACCACACCCCTGTCCACCCCCGCTCTCATGAGAATGGAAACCATCTCCACATCACCATTCTCGTAGGCATAATGAAGAGGGGTATTCCCGTAATCATCCCTGAGATTGGGATTGGCTCCCTTCTTCAGGAGATACCTGACCACCTCGTGCTTTCTCCGGATTACGGCAAAGTGCAGGGGTGTTCTGCCCTTCTCAAGCACCCGAGCGGGATCCACCTTCTCGAGAGTGGAAAAATCGGACTCCTCTATGGCACGAAGGATGGCACGAATCATGGGGAAATTATAAATAGAAAGAGCGGGAGACGGGACTCGAACCCGCAACCCCCAGCTTGGAAGGCTGGCGCTCTACCAATTGAGCTACTCCCGCTCATGCAGTGGGCGGGGTAGGATTCGAACCTACGAAGGGCGAAGCCCAGCAGATTTACAGTCTGCCCCCGTTGGCCGCTTGGGTACCCGCCCGACTGCCCTATAATTTTAAAGGATTTCGGGGGAAAAATGGGGCCACTAGCCCCTACATAACGGTGCCCTTGAGGGCATCTTTGCACAAGCAGAGCCTTTCATCCTGCCAGGTTTCGAAAGCCCTGACGAGTATTTTCTTCACTTTCTCGGTGTTCTCCCTCATGGTGGCAACCACTTCCTCAGTGGTGAGTTTGTGGGTGGATATTCCAGCCGCCCAGTTGGTTACCACATTGATGCCGGCATAACACAGCTCCAGCTCCCTGGCCAGAACTGCTTCTGTTGTCATGGTCATTCCGACCACATCAGCCCCAATCGTCTTCAGGAACTGAATTTCCGCAGGCGTTTCCAGACGGGGTCCCTCCATAAGGGCATAAGTTCCATGGGGATATACATCCACATAAACATCCCCCGCGGCCCTTATGAGAATCTCCCTGGTCTGGGGGCAGAAGGGCCGGGACACATCTATATGGACAACCTTTCCATGAAAGAGCGCGAGGAGAACCCTGTCCTGCTCCTCTGCTGGAATATCGAATTCTTCGCTTTTGACGGTGTACTTCCCCTCGTAAAAGGTCAGGGGTCTCTGCTTCGAAAAGTCCAGAAAGTTATCGGGAATCACTATATCGCCGGGTTTCTTAGTTATACCACCCACAGCCGAAACCCCAATTATTCTCTCCACCCCAAGCTTGCGAAAGCCCCAGATATTGGCCCTATAATTGACCCTGTGGGGAGGAATGTCGTGATTGCGCCCGTGTCTGGGCAGGAAATAAATTACTCGCTCGCCGTATCTGGTCTTGACATACTCATCCGATGGCTCTCCCCAGGGGGTATCCACCTTTACATGCTCTATGACTTCGAGGCCTTCGAGGTTGTACAGGCCGCTCCCCCCGATAATTCCTATCGGCTTCTTTTCCATGGAGAAAGTTTAATCCCGGAAGACTCATTGGATCAATCCAGAGCATACCACCACCAGTGGCTTTCGGGATAATTCTCGTCCTCCGTGTAAATTTTGATGTAGTATTTGAAATCCTCTTTTAGTTCCTTGTCCTTTTTCACCCTCTCAAACACTTCTTTGAGCAGACCCATGAGGTATTCCCACTCCTTCGGGTCGGGCTTTTGACCTGCCATAAGGGCATCGGAAAGCTCGGAAAGCCAGTAGATGAACTCCTCAACCCAGATTTTGTTCCATTTAATAAGACTTTCAGCTTCCCTTCTTACAATATCCATCGGGTATTCTATCTCAAACTCGTACTCCTGCGAATCCTTTTCTATTTCCATTTCACTTAATTTTAAAGGGATTCACTCAACATACCACCACCAGTGTTCGGGAGGAAATCTGCTTTGACCGTAATTTTTAAAGGAATACCTGAGAGATTCCCTGATAGTTCTGTTTTTTCGGTAAATCTTTTCTATGAATTTCCTGTAAAGTGCCTCAAATTTCCTGAAAAGTTCCCTATTAGGCTTCTGACCTTCTGCAATTCTCCTCGAAAGCCATCCCAGATAAACGGGAAGTTCTACATCGATATTCTCTTCCAGATGACCATAGACGAGGGCCTCCTCAAGTATTATTATGAGGGTTTCAAGTGTTGAATTGATGTCACCTTTTCCCCTGAACGATTTTTCCCTTCCCGAGCCCTTCACACCCTTTAATTTTAAAGAACAGCCACCACCTCCGGGTATTGAATACCCGCTCTCCAACAGGAGCTGACCGTCCCGCTCCACTGGCGATGCTCAGGAATCCGACGAAGGGTTGTGGGATGAGGGAATGAAGAATCCAAGAAGGAAGACCAGCAGGCTGATAAATCCCATGA
>JALSOK010000091.1 GCA_026986535.1 Caldifarciminota bacterium | reverse complement strand
CTGGAGCATGGGCAGGAAGATAACGATAGACTCGGCCACTATGATGAACAAGGCCCTCGAGATTATAGAGGCATACTGGCTGTTTGGAACAAAAGACATAGATGTGGTTATTCATCCGAAGAGCATCGTGCATTCTTTTGTGCAGTTGAGGGATGGCTCCCTCCTTGCCCATGTGGGTTTTCCGGATATGAGAATCCCGATAGCCTATGGCCTTTCGTATCCTGAAAGACTGGAAAATGTGGGAAGGGAGACCCATCCGTACGATTTGCCGCCGCTGGAATTCGAAAAGCCCGACTTCGACAGATTTCCCGCCCTCCGCCTTGCGTATGAGGTCCTCGAAAAAATGGGGTGGTATCCGGCGGCAATGAATGCCGCTAACGAGGAGGCTGTTTATATGTTCCTCGGGGGGAGGATCGGATTCCTGGACATCGTCAGGGTGGTGGAGGAGGTTATAAGGGAAATGGAAAGGGAGGCTCCCCGGGATGAGACCCTGAAGGACCTTCTCGAGGTGGACAGGCGGGCAAGACAGCTCGCGCACCGGATTGCGAACCTTTAAACTTTTGTTGAAATGAAGATAGACATAAAACTCCTGCAGGAGCTTGCCAAGATACGACTGACGGAGAAAGAGGAAGAGGAGATGCTCTCCCATATAGAGAGGATGATAGCCTCGTTCGAGACATTGAGGGAAGTGGATGTGGAAGGGGTGGAGCCCCTCGTGGATCCCCTTGAGAGGAAGGCCCCCCTGGCGGAGGATATGGTGGGCCGCTCCATGGATAGAATAGATGCCCTTAACCTGGCCCCCGATGCCTATATGGAGTACTTCAGGGCCCCCTCCCCCCTGTCGGATAAGGAATAGAATCTGATTCGTGGGGTTTATTTATGCTATGGAATAAGAATGAAGAGCGCAGATTCTTCAGAAGTGCTCTCGAAATTGCCACACCTGAACAACTCTTTTATTTGACAGAGGATGGGCGATATTTAGCATACTGGCCTAAAGGATATAAAGGGAAAAAAACTACTCTGCAGAGTAGAAACGCTTTCATTGGGAGTTATACAGAAAAATGGGTTAAAAGTTTATTAACTCCACTTGCAGAAGAATTTAATGCCTATGCAATTCATAATGTTGTTTGTGAAGAGATAGGAATTGGTAAGCGTTCTTCAGCAGATGTAGCAATAGTAAAGACTCCTCAACGCATCCAGAAGTCTGAAAATATTCTTCTCTTGGTAGAGGTGAAGATGTCCATTGTGTGGAATTGGGAATATATTCCGAGCAGTGAAGAAATAAAGTATATAGGGGATTATACAACTCATCAGGGAAATCCGGGATTATTGCGTTCAGATACCATGTTAAAAGCCATTGGAAAAAGCATTAATATAAGGGTTTCCGGGTATGCGTCTTCTAAAATCCCCATTGTAGTTATAGGAAATACACCCATTAAAAGGACATATTACGCGAAAGTGGATTATCTGAGAAAGGCGGGGATTATTCAAAGGTTTTATTCGGTGAATCCGGATCCTCTGGATACACGGAATTCGGACAATATAAAGAGCACTCCTCAGAGGGGATTTTTAAGGATAGACAGGGTTTCCGAGCTTTACGAGGACCTGCGGAATATTATGGAAGGGAATGGGGAATTCTTTTCATCCATGTTGTCAAAGAGAGAGCTTGGAAGAATAATAGAAATTGCAAATAGAGAACCTACATATGAGAGGAAAGCGGAGAAATTTTTAGAGCTACTCAGGGGGATTTAGATGGACAGGAGAAGGAAAGGAACCAGAACGAGCAGGTTTGGAGTGTCCGGAAGAATAAACCATGATTCCAGTGAGTTCTATGCAAGTAGATTGTATGAGGATTTCCCTGCTGAAAAAGATGTTGAATACGCGGAAAACCCTGTACCCGAACAATATTTAAACAAAATTTTCTGCAAAAGCAGTGAAAACATGGAAGAGTTACCTGATAATAGCGTTCATTTGATGGTTACTTCACCCCCATATAATGTGGGGAAGGAGTATGATCAAAATCTCTCTTTCAAGCAGTACAGGGAGTTTTTAAAGAGGGTGTGGAGGGAGGTTTACAGGGTTCTGGTTCCTGGAGGCAGAGTATGTATAAATATTGCAAATCTGGGAAGGAAGCCCTATATTCCGCTTCATGCTTTTATAATCGAGGACATGATGGATATAGGATTTCTGATGAGGGGAGAGATTATATGGAATAAAGGGGCAAGTGCAAGTCCCTCCACCGCATGGGGTAGCTGGCTCTCTGCTAAAAATCCAACATTGAGGGATGTTCATGAGTACATACTCGTCTTTTCTAAAGATACATTCCGGAGGGAAAACCCCCAAAACAGGGAAAGCACAATATCGAGGGAAGAATTTCTGGAGTTTACGAAGAGCGTGTGGACCTTTGCGGCTGTCCCGGCGCGAAAAGTGGGACATCCAGCCCCTTTCCCCGAGGAATTGCCCTACAGATGTATCCAGCTGTACACATTTAAAGGGGAGATCGTGCTGGACCCTTTTATGGGAAGCGGTCAAACGGCCATTGCAGCCATAAAAACCGGGAGGCAGTACATAGGTTATGAAATTGAGCGGACTTATGTGGATCTTGCACAGAAGCGTATAAAGGAAGTTTCAAAGAGACTCGGTCGGCGCCGTCTTTTCAATTGATGGCCTCTTTTTCTATGAGAGCGATGTAAAAAGGCTCCATGTCCCCGTACCAGATGAGCCTACCGTATCCCTTTGAGTCTGGCCTGTTGTTGAACTGAAGATCGAAGGGGACGATTCGTGCATCCGGAAATTTCCTCAGCAGATGGTCCACCACGAATTCATTTTCGTGGGGCGTTATGGTGCAGGTGGAATACACCATTCTACCGCCGGGTTTTAATGCCCTGAATCCCGATTCTATGAGCCTCTTCTGAATACGGACCAGCTTTTGAACATTCTTCCAGCTCCACCACTTTGCCACTTCCCTGTTCTTGTATATGGTGCCGATTGCGGAGCAGGGGGCATCTATGAGAACTCTGTCGAAGTAATCGGGATACTTCTTCCCGAATATGGCTCCATCGTACTGCGTCACTATAACATTCACACAGCCGAGCCTGTCTATATTGGATGCAAGAGCCGAAGTCCTTGCCACATCCACATCGTTGGCCACCACGATACCCCTGTTTTCCATTAGCTGGGAGAGAAGGGTGGTCTTACTGCCCGGCGCTGCAGAGATATCCAGAATCTTTTCCCCGGGCTTCGGGTCCAGGATAAGGGGTGGAAGCATGGATGAGACTTCCTGCACATAAATGTAGCCCAGGTAATGCTCCAGGGTCCTTCCTATTTCGAAGGGATAGAATTCCACCCTGAATGCAAAGGGGATTCCCTCCACGGGGGAGAGGATGAATCCCTGATTCTCCAGGCGCTCTTTTGTCTCTTCCACGGAGGCTTTCAGGGTATTGACCCTTATGGATGGGCGCAGGGGACTGAGGGAAAAGGACCATTCGATAAAATCCCTGTATTCCTCCCCCAGGAAGTCCTCCAGGAATTCCTTCAGCTGTTTATTGGACAGTTGCATCGTACAGCTCCAGCTGGAACCTGAAGAACTGCCTGTCCCTGTCCATCAGCGAGCTCAGGGGGAACTGCTCGAGGAGGAATTCCATAAATCTGTGGGAGAGGAACAGGCCCTTTCTGTCCCCGAACCATTCCCTGAAAAGAACGGGGGCACATACATCTATATCCGAAACGAGCCGGTGCAGGTAAGAGGGCAGATTGTTTTCCATGGACATCATCCATATTCTGTGGACCGTCCTGTTATGGCGCCAGATGCACAGGGTCTCGTCATCGTATGCGGTCCGCAGGCAAAGGCTTACCGCCATACCGTACAGGGGTACTGTCCGCTCCATACAGAAGAAATCGCTCTGGCTTCGGGGGGCGAATCCGTGATTACGCTTTATCATATACCCCTGCGGGAAGAGGAAGAAAAACCCCAGTATCAGCTGGCGGGTATTCTCTACTATCTCCAGTGGAAAATAGACCACCACATCCCCCGCATTCACATCGGCCCATCCCCGGCTCTTCCCGAAGCCGACGATGGGAACGAATCGGAAAGAATAGGACCTGAGGTTGAGCCTGCTGTAGAACCTGTCGCTCAGGGCCATGAAATTTTCCCTCAGCATGAGCATTGCGGATTCTATGCGCATCCGGAAACTTCTGTCCTTCCACTCTCTCTTGACCTGATAGAGGTTCATCTCTCCCCATATCTCCATGTACCTTCTGAGGAGGAACCTGTATTGAATGAAGTACTTTTCCGGAGACCGGAGGAACAGTTCCACGGCCCTCGTGTCCAGCATCGGCAAAGTTTAAGGTTACTCCAGGCATTTCCTTTATACTTTCCCGATGAAGAGATTCCTGTGGACGATTCTGGCTCCTCTGCTGGTATCCTGTTCCCTCAATGTATATCTTCCGATGGGGTCCGTTGTTCCACTTCCTGCTGACCACAATGAGGGGTACGGTGCCCAGATGGTATTCTACAGGGGGGATGGATATTACGATGGGGAATCCACCGGAGGAGTGGGGGTGGCTTTCCATAGGGGAGTCGGGAAAAATCCTTACAGGATGAGGTTCGGGGGATACTTTTACGGGGGTAATTACATGAAGGATGGGGGATACCTGTATTCAGGCGGATTCGGGTATATGGGAGCGGAATATGTATTTCCTCTCGAGAACCTGGAGTTCTTTTTTGGGATCGAAAACGGCCTGGGTCTGGAAGTGGGACCCTATGTTGAGTCGCTTGTATACAGCTATGAATTCTTCAACTCTTCCACCATGGTGATAATTCCGAGGGCCACATGGATTGCGGGACTGAGGATATTCTCCGGACCAGTAACTTCCAGCGTACGCTTGAGTCTGGGACTTCCGTCGGGAATCGGTCTAATGGTGGAGCATGAATCGGGTCTTTTTGTAAATGCCGGGG
The DNA here is from genome assembly GCA_026986535.1 of Caldifarciminota bacterium. Lineage (GTDB taxonomy): Bacteria > Hydrothermota > Hydrothermia > LBFQ01 > DSFT01 > S143-66. The sequence continues at coordinate 5,689 of JALSOK010000091.1, read as the reverse complement.
CCGTATTCATGAGCACCAGTCCGGGGGAGAGGGTCATGTGGTACGGGAATATAGGGATGAGTTTCCGCTGAGTCCCGCATTTGCCGGTGAGAAAGTTAGAGTTTTATCAGAAATTGTCTGATTCTTTCCCTTGCGGGCCAGCCATCTGGAAGCCTCTCCGGATGCCATTGCACTGCGATTATGGGCTTTCGGGTGTGGAGTACGCCCTCCACTATGCCGTCATCGGCGTATGCGAATATCCGCAGGTCTTCTCCGGGCCTTTTCACCGACTGGTGATGGAAGCTGTTGACTTTCAACCTCTGTCCTGCGGGAAATATGGGGTTCTCTGCACTGATTATCGCTTCGTGGAATACATCTTGCTTCTCTCCCGACGAAAATTTATGCCGGGTACTGCCCAGTTGCTCCGGAATATCCTGCCAGAGCGTCCCGCCAAAGTACACATTGATTATCTGTATCCCCCTGCATATTCCGAAGATGGGAAGGCCCTGCCTTTCGAAGTGTTCTATTGCCTTCAGTTCCACCCTGTCCCTTTCGGATTCCACCTGCGTTATGCCGGAGAAAAGATTGCTCTCCCCATAGAGGGAGGGGTCTATGTCGTCTCCGCCGATGAGGAAGAGGGCGTCGAATCCGTCGAAGGAGGATACGCTGGCGTGGTGGATGAACTCCACCGGCAGTCCTTCGAAGAAATCGATGTAGTTGCGGAGTTTTTCAGCATCATCCGTTCCCGTTATCACCATCGCTTTCTTCATAGCGAACCACATCCTCCCCAGTGAAGTAGAGTTTCGCCAGGCGGTATATGGCTTCCCTCTTGCTCCTGTCCCTTACGGTGTAGATTACTCTTCCATCCACCAGGAGGGATACCCTGTACTTCTTTCCTTCCCTTATCACCTGAAAGTGATAGTCCTCCACCTGGGACTTCAGTTTGCCGACGAAATCATCGAACTTCTCCAGGAAGAACTCCCTTCTGCTCCACAGGACATCCTCCAGGAATTCCTCCACTTTTTCCTGACCGTACTGCATGAATATGCCGGCGATGTATGCTTCTAAGAGACTCGCCATGAGGTAGTCCGACAGTTCCTCTGTCCTGTGTATCAGATGCCTGTCCAGGTGAAGACTGCGGGCTATGTAGGCCAGGGTCCGGGTGCTTGCCAGTATTGCCCTTTCCCGTGTGGATTTCTTCAGGTCCTCTGGATAGAGATGAAGGAGCCTTTTCCTGAGGAACACCTCCAGAATGGCATCCCCCAGGAATGCCATGGGATAAAACTCCCTGCCCCCTGCGGAGGGATGCCTGAAAACCTTTTCTCTTATGGGGTCTTCCAGAGGAAGCATTCAGCCTTCGAATTTTCTGTAAACCAGGGTCACATTGTGGCCTCCGAATCCGAAGGAGTTGGACAGGGCAACCCTTACATCCTTTCTGCGGGCCTTTCCGGGCACATAATCCAGGTCGCATTCGGGATCCGGATTCTCCAGATTTCGGGTCGGATGGATTATTCCCGTCTCTATGGTCTTCACTGTGGCAACGCTCTCCGCCCCACCGGCTGCACCCAGGAGGTGCCCTATCATGGACTTGGTGGAGGATATGGGAATCTTATATGCATAATCGCCGAACACCTTCTTTATGGCCCTCGTTTCCATCACATCGTTGAGCTGGGTGGATGTGCCGTGGGCATTTATGTAATCGACTTCTTCGGGCCTGATGCCGGCATCTTCGAGGGCCCTCGCCATTGCAAGGGCAGCACCCGAGCCGTCTTCCAGCGGCGCAGTTATGTGATAGGCATCCTCGCTCAGTCCATATCCCACTATTTCCGCGTATATCCTGGCCCCCCTCTTCAGGGCGTGCTCCAGTTCTTCCAGTACCAGTATCCCCGCCCCCTCGGCCATTACGAAGCCATCCCTGTCCCTGTCGAAGGGCCGGGAGGCCCTGTCGGGCTCGTCGTTTCTGGTTGAGAGGGCACGGGCCGCATTGAATCCGGAGATTGCCACGGGTATTATCGGGGCTTCTGCACCCCCCGCTATGATTATATCCGCATCTCCGTGCTGTATCAATCTGAATGCTTCTCCGATGGCATTGGCGGCGGATGAGCATGCCGAAATGGTGGTGAAATTCGGTCCCTTGAAGCCGTACTTTATGCTCACCAGACCCGATGCCATATCGGGAATCATCATGGGAACCAGGTACGGGGATACTCTCCCCTTCTTATCGTACATGAGGGCTTCCCGCACGAGGGTCTCTATTCCCCCTATGCCGGAGGCGATTATCACGCCCACCCTTTCCGGATTCGCTTTCGGAATGAATCCCGAGTCTTCTACCGCTTCCACCGTGGCGTACAGGGAGTATATCAGGAATCTGTCCATCTTGGAGAGCATCACTCCGGCTTCTTTCTTCTCGAGCCTATCCAGGGGATCGAAGTCATCGGGAACCAGACCGGCGATTTTCGTCTTCAGATTGGAGGTATCGAACCTGTCTATGATCCGGATTCCATTCCTGCCTTCTATGAGGTTTCCAAAGTATTCGTCAACATTTTTGCCAAGGGGCGTGAGGGCCCCCAGGCCTGTAATAACTACCCGCCTCATCCACCGAGCTTCTCCTGTATGTACCGTATGGCATCGCCAACGGTCTGAATCTTCTCTATGTCTTCATCGGGAATCGTGACCCCGAATTCCTCCTCCAGCTTCATCACCAGCTCCATAAGTCCGATGGAGTCGGCTCCCAGGTCTTCTATGAATCTGGCGTCTTCCTTCACTTCGGAGGGGTCTATGCCCAGCTCTTCGGCTATTATCTGCTTGAACTTTTCAAGGTCGAAACCTGCCATAGTACTACCTCCTTTTAATTTTGCTGGGGAAATTTTAAAGGGCTTCGATGAAATTGCTGATAATCCTGTCCGAAACTTTTTCGTCCCAGAATCTGGGTGTTCGGGCCCTGAGATTCAATTTTCCCTCGAGGGCCCTCCTCATATACACGGAAATCCGTTCGGGTTCCGTTCCCACCAGGATATTGGTCCCTATTTCTACTGTGATGGGCCTTTCGGTGTTTTCCCTCAGGGTGAGGCATGGAACTTTCAGGTATGTGGTCTCCTCCTGAATCCCTCCCGAATCCGTCATGACGAAGCGGGCGTGCATCTGAAGGGAGACGAAGTCCACATATCTCATCGGTTCCACGAGGCGAATTTCACCGGTGTCTATCGAGTGCAGTTTTCTGGATGTTCTGGGGTGGACGGGGAAGATTATGGGGAAGCGGGCGGCATGGGGCCTTATGGCGCCTATTATCTGCTCCAGTTTCTCCCTGCTGTCCACATTGGAGGGGCGGTGGAGGGTGAGCAGTGCGTATCCTTTTTCCTTTATTTCGAACTTTCTGCTCAGGTCTTCGAATCTCCTGCGGGCGATGGGAATAACGGATATGAGGGTCTCTATCATGGTATTTCCCACCCACTTTATGCTGTCCGGCGAGTGGCCTTCCCGGAGGAGGTTGTCTATCGCAGAGGGCTCCGTGACGAAGTGGAGGTGGGAGATTCTGTCGGTCAGGATGCGGTTAATTTCCTCCGGCATGCTCATGTCGAAGCTCCTGAGCCCCGATTCCACATGGGCAATCTTGATACCCCTCTTTACGGCCGTGAGGGCGGCGGCTATCGTGGAGTTTACATCTCCGAAAACGAAGATCCAGTCGGGCATCTCGCTGTCGAACAGTTCGTCCAGCAGTGTCATTATGCGGGCTGTCTGGCGGGCGTGGGTGCCGGAGCCTGCTCCCAGGTAGAAGTGGGGCTCTGGCATATTGAGGTCTTCGAAGAACGCCCTGCTCATGTTGTAATCGTAGTGCTGGCCGGTGTGGATGATTTTAACATCGAAGCGGTCCTGCTCCGAGAGTTTTTCGTAAACGGGCTTCAGCTTCATGAAATTGGGGCGGGCTCCCGCTATTAGAAAGATGCGGATGGGCTTCATGAAGGACGGTCAATTTTAAAGTCCACGGCCTTTATCCTTTGTCCCATCATGAGGGAACTGACGGTTTATTCAATAATCGTCGGTGTTGTCCTGGCTGTCGTGTTCGGTGCCGCCAATGCGTATCTGGGATTGAAGGTGGGCATGACGGTTTCCGCTTCCATTCCCGCTGCTGTGGTATCCATGGGTATAATGCGGCTGTTGCTCAGGCGCCAGAGCGTCAGGGAGAACAATATAGTGCAGACCATCACTTCTGCGGGGGAGTCCCTCGCGGCGGGGGTGATATTCACGGTTCCGGCCCTTATTCTGCTGGAATTCGATGTGTCGGTGCTGTACATTACCACCGTGGCCCTCGTGGGCGGTCTCCTGGGGGTTCTGGCCTTCATTCCTTTTCGAAAGCGGTTCATAGAGGAGGAAGAGGAGGAGCTGGTCTATCCGGAGGGCAGGGCATGTGCACAGGTCTTACAGGCTCCGGACAGGAAAGGGGATCTGCCTTTTATCCTTCTGGGGCTGGTCATTGGCTTCGTGGTGAGGTTCTTCATCAATGTGGTGACTCTAATAAAGGGGGTGCCGGGGGTCATGATCAGAGGCTTCACATATCTGGCAATGGATCTGTCCCCTGCTCTCCTGGGTGTGGGATACATTCTGGGGATGAGGATCTCTTCTTATATTCTGGCAGGGGGACTGCTCTCCTGGATCGCCCTTATACCCCTCATAGGATACCTTACCGGAACTCCACTCGATTCGGAGAATGTTGCATTCGAGATATGGAATACCTATATCCGTTATATCGGCGCGGGGGCTGTTCTGGTGGGGGGTATAATAAGCTTCCTGCGGAATATAAAGGCTTTTGAGGCATTCGTGTCCTTCAGGACCGGCAGGGATGACCTGCCCTTCTGGGTGGTGCTCGTGGGGATCGGCGGCCTGGTGGTCTTCATGGCCCTGTCCCCGATATTTCACTTTGGGTTCGTGGGCACGGTGCTTACTGTACTATTTGCCATAATATTCGTCGGGGTCTCCGGAAGGATAGTGGGTATAGTGGGGTCCTCTTCCAACCCCATATCCGGCATGACCATTGCAACGCTGGTCATCGTGGCTTTCATCATAAAGAAGATGGGGCTGACCGGACAGGAGGGGATGATTGCCGCCCTCACTACCGGGGCTGTGGTCTGCATTGCCGCGGCCATTGCCGGCGACACATCGCAGGATTTGAAGACAGGATACCTGGTGGGGGCCACTCCCCGAAATCAGCAGATAGCGGAGCTCATAGGGGTAATAGTCTCTGCCCTGGTGATCGGATGGGTCCTTATTCTCCTTCATCAGGCCTACACCATAGGGAGCAAGGATCTGCCTGCCCCTCAGGCAACGCTGATGGCCCTCATCCTGAAGGGTAGCTTTGGTGGTGGTCTCCCCTGGATGCTCATCGCTGTCGGTGGCTCCATCGCGGTGATATTCGAACTTCTGGGCATCAATGCCCTTGCCGTTGCTGTGGGCCTTTACCTCCCCCTCGAACTTTCCACCACCATATTCGCGGGAGCCCTCCTGCGGAGATTCCTGAACCACCCATCGGGGACCGTGTATGCTTCCGGCGTCATAGCGGGTGATGCTCTGATGGGAATAGTGGCGGCCCTGCTCATCGTGGGCGGTATGCGTTTTCAGGTGCCCTCCATCGGCGGAGTTCTGTCCCTCATAGTGGTGATGGTCCTGTTTATCCTTCCCCTTCTGAGGGGGATACCGCGCAGATGATTCCAGTGGG
>JALSOK010000090.1 GCA_026986535.1 Caldifarciminota bacterium | reverse complement strand
AAGACATGACCCATGTCCGGGGTGCAGGAGATTCGTTCTGTTTTGCTTTGTTTTCGAGTTGATTAACATAAAATAAATTAGGTAGTGGAAAACCACGGGATACCGGCCCTCGTCCCGACATGCCCTCCTGCTCAATTATCTTTCGAGAGGATGAGCACCATGCGGGGAGAGGAAGCGGTTATTTCTCCCCCATCATAATCCCCGTAAACAGCCTCCACCCTGAACCCCATCAATCTGGCATAGTTGACGATTTCCTGCGGAAAGAAGACCCTCATCGTGAACTCCCTTATCCACTGCTCATCTCCCCGGGTGAAATACCACTTCAGATGATTCACCTGAGTAAAGGCATCGTACCAGTTCGTGCCATAGACCACCACCTCTCTGCCCTCTTTATCTATATAGGAGCCCACGAGTCTGCGCACCGGGGAACCCCTCAGAATATCCGCATCGGGGTTGAAGACATCTATAACCAGCTTCCCGCCATCCCCAAGTGCTGAAAGGGAACTCCGGAAGAAACCCTCCACATCCTCCAGCGTGTAGAGATGGGAAAATGCATTGAAAGGCACTATAATCAGGGGGAAACGCTTCTTCAGGGCAAAACTCCTCATATCCCCCACGAAGCACATGACCGGAAGGTCCTCCTCTCCCGCTCTTTCCACCGCTTTCCTCACCATGGGCAGGGAAATATCCATCCCCACCACCTCCACCCCCTTCCGGGCTATGGGAAGAGTTATCCTGCCGGTTCCACATCCCAGCTCCAGAACGGGCCCCCCGACTCGCTCCGCAAGGTCCACGAAAAAGGGAATGTCCTCCACTATGTCCCCATGGAGCAGGTCATATTCATCCGCATCCCCAAAGATAGCCTGAATCATACAGATACCCTTCCCACCCGAACCACCACCTGAGCCTCAAAGATGCCCGTCCTGATTCCATTTCCGCTCTTGGGTTTTACCGACACCCTGTCCCCATCCACGCCGAGGGCCTGTGCTATGCGCTCCGTTATATCCGAAAGATGATTACCCAGCCGGGGCTTCTCCAGTATGATGACCGCATCCACATTGAGGAGAATCCACCCTTCCTCTCTGAGCCTCGAGGCCACATCCTCCAGCATCCGGATACTGCTTGCCCCCTTCCACTCCCCGGAACTGTCGGGAAAAAGCTGACCTATGTTTCCCATAGAGGTGGCACCGAGAAGTGCATCAATAATAGCATGAGATAAGGAATCCCCATCGGAGTGGCCCAGGGGTCCATAGCCCTGCGCCACCTTCAAACCGGCTATGAAGAAGTCCCTCCCCCCCACCACCGGATGCACATCCCATCCATAGCCTATGCGGATGTCCGTAAGAATCATTCTGGCAAACATTTCCATATCCTCCGGATAGGTGATCTTGAAATTTCTGTAGTCCCCCTCCACAAAGTAAATATCGGAATTCACATACTTTCTGTAGAAGAATGCGTCGTCCGTCCCGGATACACCCTCCCGTATGGCACTGCTATAGGCACGAATCATATCATCCCTGAAGAATCCCTGGGGGGTTTGAACTGCAAACAGTTCATCCCTGTTCATCTCCACACCGTCTTTCCTGCGAATGGTGTCCCTTAGTTTCACAACAGGAACCACAGCCCTGTGCTCCTTCAGAGCCTCCATAACCCGCAGTATCACATCCCGTGTTATGAGGGCCCTTGCGGTATCGTGGATGAGAACCACATCCCCGGATGCATGCTTTATACCATTGAAAGAGGAATTGAACCTTTCCCTGCCTCCCTCCACCACCTTCAATCTACCGGCATATTTCTCTATATGGGGAACATCCTCCGGGGAATAACCCTCCGGAATTACCAGTATCACCTCATCCACGAGGGGCAGGAATTTTTCAAGAGAATAGGCATAAATGGGCTTTCCATGAACCATAAGGAACTGCTTCGGTGCCCCGAACCTACTTCCCTTTCCCGCCGCCAGGAGTATCGCCGATGTTTTCATCCTCCACCTTCCTGGTCCTCACTATAACGGTTACGCTATCCGGAGAAACCTCCGCCACATCCCCGGGTTTTATCAGGGCCACCCTAAAGGTGTCCACACCTTTGACAGAGGATATGTCCACATCTTCGGTATGGATATACATTATCCCGGAAAGGATGCTCTCGGGTGCCCTAACATCCGCAAAAGGGGGATTTACCCTCACACTTTCCACAGAATAACCCCTCGGTGGATTCCCCTTGATGGAGGGGGAAATTTCCCTGCTCACGGTCAGGTATCTATCGACGAACATATAGAGGCTTTCAGGTTCTATATACACATAGGGAACATTGAGGGACTTTCTGGCCTGCTGTTCCAGGTCGATCTTTACATCCCCCACGCTTCTGGGCCTTACCTCGATCTCCAGGACCCGGGAAGAAAAGAGCAGTGGAAGTATATTCCTGACCCTATCCCTGACATACACCCTCACCACAGAGTCCTTCAGAAGGATACGGACATTCTCCGGAGCCTTCACATGGACCTCATAGTCCAGTGGGACAGTCCTGACCGCATCCATCTTTACATACACGAACAGCATCAGGGTGAGAAAGAAGGACAGGGCTATAAAGAACCTGTTTCCCTCAACGGTTTCCCTGATTCTACGGGGTTTCCTATTCCTTTCCATATAGAATCTCCTCAATTCTGCTCAAAAGCTCCTCCTTATCCA
>JALSOK010000089.1 GCA_026986535.1 Caldifarciminota bacterium | reverse complement strand
ACGCTCTCATCCACAGGGGAGGTATTTATGGCTTTTATATTGCCCGGTTCCGAGAGGACTGTCTTTGCAGTGCCACGGGTATAACCCATGGAAAGCAGAACTCTCAACAACTTCTCTCCTGCCTCTTCGCTCCTCTTCTATCTCTCCGGCAGGAGCTTGCTTTCTGGTTCGGGGAATCTTTACTGCCTCCTCCTTACCCCTGGCATCTCTACTACCTCCCTCTATGCAATTTTAAGTGTATGTTCCTCCAGAAACCCGCTCATAGCACGCCACTTTTTCACATCGAAATTGTGGAGCACTACGGTTCCGGAGAGGGCAGATGAGACCCTGCCCGGGCAGTCTTTCCCCCACCCAAGTGGTCCCCGCCCGGCCCTTTAAACTTTCCTCCATGGGTAAAAGGGTGGATTACAGGGACTTTTTCCTGCTGGATGAAGAACTGGACTTCGAATACAAAGCCATCAGGGACACGGTCAGGGAATTCGTAGAAAATGAAGTCAAACCAATAATAAACGATTACTGGGAGAAGGGGGAATTTCCGGTTCACCTTATCCCCAGGATAGCGGAGCTCGGTCTCATAGGGAGTTATTTTCCGGAGGAGTACGGCGGGGCGGGTCTGGATAAACTGGCCTACGGTCTCATAACGAGAGAGCTGGAAGCGGGCGACTCCGGAATAAGGAGTTTCGTTTCCGTACAGACATCCCTCGTAATGTATCCCATCTATGCCTTCGGTAGCGAGGAGCAGAAAAAGAAATACCTTCCAAAACTCGCCTCCGGGGAAATAATAGGTGCTTTCGGCCTTACCGAACCGGACGCAGGATCGGACCCCTCCTCCATGCAAACCCGTGCCTACAGGAAGGGGAACGAATGGATCCTGCGGGGAACCAAGATGTGGATTACCAACGCCAACCTCTCCCACATCGCCATAATCTGGGCAAAGGATGAGGAGGGGGTAATCCGGGGATTCATAGTGGAAAGGGATATGGGATACGAAACTCAGAAGATGAAGGGTAAAGGATCCCTGAGGGCCTCCGATACAGGGGAAATCATACTGGACGATGTGGTGGTGCCGGATGAGAATCGCCTTCCGAAAGCCGAAGGGCTGAAGTATCCCCTCATGTGCCTGACCCATGCGAGGTACGGGATTGCGTGGGGAGCAGTGGGCATAGGTATATCCCTTCTGGAGGAGGCAACGGAGTATGCGAAGGAAAGGATCATGTTCGGTAGCCCCATAGCCCGATTCCAGATTACGCAGGAGAAACTTGCAGACATGCTCACATGGATTCAGAACGCAAATCTTGTTGTTTACAGGCTTGCATATTTAGATAAAATCGGTAAGATGACACATCACCATGTCTCTTACGCAAAGCGCTATGCAGTCAGGGCCGCCAAGATGGTGGCCGAGAAGGCCAGGGGTATGATGGGCGCAAACGGCATAATGCTGGAGTACAATGCCATAAGGCATATGGCCAATCTGGAAGCCGTGGAAACATACGAAGGAACCTACGAAATCCACACCCTGATTCTCGGTGAACTTATCACAGGAATGGACGCGTTCAGGGTGGGAGATGGAAAGAAGTAAGGGTTTGTGCTGGCTTTAATCCTTATACTGGTGGATGTTCTGGCCCTGTGGGCTGGTTTCTTCATCGCCTATTACTTCAAGCTCTTTTTCCACATAGGCTACCAGTTTTCCCTCGAATTCTACATCACCAGGCATTACTGGCTCCCCTTTCTCATAATAATTCTGCTCGCATTCCAGCGGGTCTATACCTCCCGGCTGTCCTTCTTCGAAGAAAGTTATAGAATAGTGAGAATCGTTACATTTGCTCTCCTGCCCATCCTTGCATTCGCGTTGATTTATAATGTTTATGCAATATCGAGATACATGCTGGGCGCCATGTGGCTCTGGAGCATCACCGCGATTCCTCTCATCAAGAGGCTCCTCAAGAGATGGATATTTCGGCGGGGATGGTTCACGAAGGAAGTGGATGTCCTTACCAATTCCAGAGACCCATCGATGCTTCTGAAGATGGTGAAAAACAACAGATACCTCGGATACAGGATACGCACCACCACTTCCGATGTTCATGGCCTTCCGGGAGGGGAGGCAGTCATGGTTTACAGGTATGATCTCACGCCTGCGGAGATGGCCCGCCTGTTCAGGAATTACAGGACGGTGAAATTCGTTTTCGGAGAGGCGGACATTCCTCTGCTCAATTCCGATGTGGAGAACATCTTCACAGTTCCCGTATCCTTCCTGGTTGCCCACAACAACCTGCAATCCACATCCAGATTGATAACCAAAAGACTCTTCGACCTCCTGTTCTCCACACTTGCACTGCTGGTCACCTGGCCCCTCTTTGTCATCATCGCAGTACTCATAAAACTGGACAGCAGGGGGCCGGTATTCTATACGCAGATAAGACCCGGAAAGAATGGCAAACCCATCAGAATACTCAAATTCCGGACCATGTATGTGGATGCGGACAGTAGGCTCCACAGCCTTCTTCGGGAAGACCCCGAAGCCAGAGCCCAGTGGGAAAAGTACAGGAAGCTCAGGAAGGACCCCCGCATCACCCGAACAGGGAAAATCCTGAGGAAATTCTCCCTGGATGAACTGCCCCAGTTCATCAATGTTCTAAAAGGGGATATGTCGGTCGTGGGGCCCAGACCCTATCAGATGGATGAGCTGGAGAAAATGGGGAAATACAGGGACATAATCCTCTCGGTAAGACCCGGAATAACCGGCCTGTGGCAGATTTCCGGAAGGAGCAACCTCACCTTTGAGGAGAAGCTTAAAATCGAATCGTGGTATGTCCTCAACTGGAACCTCTGGATGGACATGTTCATAATCGCCAGAACCATACCGGCGGTCCTTTCGGGAAAGGGGGCCTACTGAGGCCCATTTAGATTCTTCGGTTCGTAGGGGCATATTTCCCGAAGGGGACATTCATAGCATTTGGGCTTTGCTCCACACACCGCCTGCCCCAGAGCCACAACATACAGATTGTAGTCCCTCCAGTATTTCCGCGGAAGAACCTTATACAGTTCCCTCTCCGTCTGCTCCGGAGTTCTGGTCCTGACCAGGTTCCACCTGTTGGAAATCCTGTGCACATGGACATCCACACCAATCACATCCTTTTTATACACATGGGACAGGAAGACATTGGCCACTTTGCGGCCCACACCGGGAATCCGCATCAACTTGCGGGGGTCATCGGGGACCTTCCCTCCGAACTCCTCCACTATCATTCGGGCCGCTTCCTTTATATACCGGGCCTTCTTCCTGTAGAATCCAAGAGGTCTAATGATTTTCTCTATCTCCTTCAGGGGCATGGAAGCCAGTTTTTCCGGAGTGGGGGCCACCTGAAAGAGCTTCCGGGCCACGGGGGCCGTCATATCATCCCGGGTCTGTGCGGAGAGGATGGTCATGATCAGGTGCCTGTAGGGGTCAAACCGATGAACATCCATCATCATCTTAACCGTTGCCTTTTCCCTGCTCCAGCGGGGAAATTCCCTCCTGAGGATCTCCATCGCACGGTCAATGTCTATTGCTTTCATCCTTCTGGAGTGTAAAATTTTACGCCGATGAGCGAAATCACCATAATGGATATAATTTACGCATTTCGCTACAGATGGAAACTTTTCCTTTCCACCTTCTTCATCATCGTAGCCCTTGCAATAATCTATATCCTCGTTGCAAAGCCGAAGTACGAAGTTAAATCGGTCGTAAAGGCCGACATCTTCAGTAATAAGATCATAGGGCTTAAGCTGGCAAACCGGTACCAGGGCATCATAGAGAAAGAGCTCGTCCCCATGACACCGATAGATAAGATTGGAACGGAAATCGAACTCATAAAATCCCGGGCCATCCTCGGAAGGGTAATCTTCGATATGGGGCTCAATATAAAGGCCCACCTTCCCGACGGCTACTTCCTAGCGTACCGGAAAACTATCGTGGATACACTGCAAAAGGGACTCACATACGATATCGCCATAGACGGCGGAAGGGTCAGCCTCCTCTCGGGCGATAAAGAAATATGCTCCGGAAATACAGGAGACACCCTGAACTGCAAATACTTTCTGATAGCCATAGAGGGAAAAGGTGGGTCCGGCAGGGGCAGGCTGGAATTCATCAGGCCATCAGAGATCTACGATGAGTGGAAGGGGGCGGTGTCCGTGGATCAGGAGGGGCTCACCGGCCTCATAAACATCGTCGTCAGCCACGATTCCCTCGAAATCTCCAGAGAGGTGGCCAACAGGATAGCGCTCTACTATGTGAACTATGAGACCGTCGTATCGAAAGAACTGATGAAGAAGATAAGGAAACAGCTTCTGGCCCTTCTGGACAGCACGGACAGGAAAATCTCGAGCATAAGCAAACAGTTAGAGGAACTCAAGAGGGATTCGATTCCCGTGCTCTCGTTTGCCCTGGATGCAATGACGGACAAAGCTGTGGCCGAAGCCCTCAAGTGGTACTTCAGGAACCCCTCGGACCCAAGACTGAAGGACCTGAGCAGGAAGTTTACAGCAAGGCAGTTCGAATACTACAGCCTGTATAAGCTATATACCACGCTCGTGGAAGACAGGAACGAGATAGTCAAGGCCCTGCACGAGGTGGATTTAAACGAGGCGGGATTCGTTCCATCTTCCTATGTGGTGGCATGGGCCTCCATACCGGCCAGCCCCGTATGGCCCCGGAAAAAGCTGATACTGCTCATCAGCATAGTGCTCGGCATCATACTGGCCATGGGTATGGTCCTGATTTACGACCTCATAGACAGGCGGGTCAACTCCCCCCTCCAGCTGAAGCGTATTCTGGGAGGCGATTATCCTGTATTCTTCTCTCCCAGCAGCCTCAAAAGATACCTGGCCCTGAAGGGATGGGACAGGGTGCACTGCAGAGGAAAGGGTGTGGATGAAATCGGCGATTACTCGCTGGAAGAAGCAGAAGTCGTATGCGTAAATCCCAGGGGAATGGATTCCATGGAGCTCATGGAGATGATTCGAGAGCTGAAACAGAAACCCGTAATTTTCCTCTTTAAATGATAGAAGCCCTTGACCGCATATTCAGGACCGCCTTCTTCAGAATAACAGCATCGGCCCTCGGATTCTTAACGGTGGTAATAACTTCCAGGTATCTGGGTCCGGAAGGCAGGGGCGTTCTGGCCCTCTTCATGAACACGGTCATAACCATAGTGGCATTCTCCGGAAGCTTTCAGGCCAGCATCGTGTATTTCGTGGGGGCCAGGGGGATGGATTTCCGCCCCATACTGGAGAATCTGCTGGCAATTGCATTCGCCACCGCCCTCCTGTCCACCGGTGCAGCCCTCATATTCCCCGCCCTCATCCCCCATGCAGCTGCAATTCCTCTGGCAGTCTTCTTCTTCTCCGCCGTCCTCTACATGGAGGGCATGGCCTATGCCCGGGACCACCTCCTGCGGGCAAACCTCTTCAAGTCTCTCCCTTCCATAATCTCCTTCCTGCTGATCTCCACGGCCCTTATTCTACTGAACCAGAGGAGAGCCGGCGTGGCTATATGGATGTGGACGCTCGGTTTTCCGCTCACCCTCCTCCTGATGAGGGCATGGATTCGCCCGGCGTCGAAGCCCGACATCGCCATCCTGAAAATGCTCCTTTCCCACGGGATATTCGTCGCCCTATCCACCTTCATGTCCAGAATATTCTACAGAATAGACTTCTTCTATCTCTCGAGAATCATGGGGGATGCGACTGCGGGAATATACTCCGTTTCCATGACCGTTGCGGACATAAATTTTCTGATATTCAACATGATTACCACGGCATTCATGGGGAAGATGGCGGGAGGCGAATCGAGAAAGTATGTAAAATACGGCCTGTTATACCTTCTCCTGATGGAAATCGGATACATTCTGTTCCTTCTGGCCACCGGTAAAACCCTCATTCCCCTGATCTTCGGGGAGGAATTCGCGCAGGCCTTCGTCCCCGCACTGCTCCTGTCCATCGCAATAGTCTTCTATACCATGGGCTCCCTCATGGCCATATACCTGAATGTGCGTCTCGGAAAGACCCACATACCCTTCTCGATAGCCATCGCGGGGCTCCTCTTCAAGGGGGCCATAGCATATCCGCTGGTAAGGAACTACGGAATGGCCGGTGGAGCAATAAGTTCGCTGATTTCCTATGCTTTAACATTTCTTCTGTTCGCCCATGCGTATTTCCGCTCTTCTGAAAATTAGCTTCTGGGCCTCCTTCCTCCTGGGATATGTGGGCGTATTCGGATTCGTGATAGACCTGGGACCCTTCTCCCTCTATCCCTTCAGAATATTTTACCTCGTCCTGGTATTCCTCATCGCAGTCAAATGGCTGACGGGTCCGGGGGAAATAGTCAGATTTTTCCACAGCGCCCTCAAGTACGGCTGGTTCTTTCTCCTGTGGATCATCTATCTCATCTTCATCAGCGCATGGATCATAGATATGGATTACGCGAAGAATGAAATCTTCAACCTCCTCATACTGCTCACATTCATCCTCATTTCCATCTATCTGATAGAGGATGAAAACGATTTTCAAACTCTGATGAAGATATGGCTGTTCTTCTATGTTCTGAATCTGGCAATCGGCCTGTGGGAGGTGCTGACCGGAAGCCACCTTCCGACCTCCAAGTACCATATAAGCTCTTTTTCCGCATACAAGGCGGAGGTCTCAATACTGATGAGAAAGAGCTTCATGCCCACCACCTTCTTCTATAACCAGAACAATTTTGCCACATATCTCACCCTGTCGATTCCCCTGGTGTTCTTCTATGTCAGGAACACATTTTTGAAGTTGCTCCTGTCGGGAACCGGGGTATTCCTGATCTTCGCAACCATCTCGAGGGCCAATTTAATAGCCCTGTTCGTGGAGGCTGTGGCCCTCCCCTTCTTCCTCTCCCGCAGGCAGAACGCATTCTACATTCCCGTACTGCTGACCTCGGCGCTGGTATCCGTATTCACCGTGTACATAGTTGCCACAACGCCGCTTAACATCAAGGACCAGAGAATTCGAAGATTCTACGAAAATATCCGGATGAAGATAGTGAACTTCGTGAAGGGGGGCATGGGAAAAAGGGAGCTCTCGACCCGAATAAGGATAAGCCTCATAAAGAACTCGGTTTACTATTTCGAGAAGAGCAATGGACTCGGTACGGGACCGGGGCAGCTGGAATACTACATAGACAAATATCCCATCGAATACACATATTACCTCAAGAATCCCCACAACTGGTGGCTGGAGGTTCTGGCCAAGTACGGAATTCCAATATTCGTACTGTACATTCTCCTGCTTCTCTACCTGCTCTACAACTTCCTCCACTTTCGACAATGTCTCCTTGCAAGGGGATTTGCAATCGCACTCCTCGGATTCATACCCGGTTCCATCAGTCCATCGGGAATGATGACCTTCTTTCCCATGTGGGCCTTTTTCATCCTGTCCATCGGGTACATAAAGGTGCTGGCCAGGAAGAGGCGCTGTATTCTCTAATCCTCCTCCAGAAGCTTCCTCCTGAGGCTCCAGTCATCCATCCGGAGCATCTCCTCGAGCCTTTTCAGCTCATCGATTTCCATCTCATCGAGCACGGACATATACTTCTCCTCCAGAATTCTCTGGACTTCCAGCATACCCAGGGACCTGATCCTGTACCGAATCCACCTTATGATCCTCTCTTTCTCGTCCATCATTCCACAGGTGTAAATATGAGAAATATGATTCCTGTAGCGCCGAACCAGAGCCCCAGATACCCAAGCAACTGGCCCAGGCCGGGCATGAAATAGATGTGCTCCATGAAGCGGGAGATAGGATAGAGAATGGTCAGGAACATCATGGAAGAAACGATGATCCTGAATAAAAGGGATGGGGTATTGCGGAGTATCAATCCAGCGATTATATTCAACAGTCCCATGTAGAAAAATCCGAAGTCCGGCGCATAATCCATCTTCATCCTGTATGCGGCCATCCGGACTATGAGATCCACCAGAATAAGCCCCAGACCCAGGAGGGTATTGAAGCCCATGGAGAGAAAAGTTTACAGGAAAGAGCGGGCGACGGGATTCGAACCCGCGACCCCCAGCTTGGGAAGCTGGCGCTCTACCCCTGAGCTACGCCCGCTCGTATTAAATTTTATAGCATAATGAAAATCGAAGAGGGGAAGGAGCTTCCCCTACTTCTTCGACCTGACTGTCTTTTTCTTCGTCTTTCTGCTCTTCTTTCCCGAAGAACCGGATGCACCGGCCACCACATATTTCTTCGATTCTTCCTTTATATGCTTTATCAGGTCCGCATAGATATCGGTAATGGAGAAATCCCTTCTGCTCATCATCCTCTCCGCAATTTCGAGGGCCTTCTCCAGAGGGACCTCCGAACCATCGATCCAGCTGAAATCGGGCACGAATCCAGAAACGATCCTGTCAGCTATGGCAAAGGTAAAGGCCCCCATCACCGTCCCACTGTTAACCGCGGTGTTGATGCCAATCTTGGCATGGGGTCCCACCATCGCCCCCAGGAACTGCCTGCCCGTATCCACTTCTTTCTTCTCCGGATAGTAAAAGGCTTTTATCTTTCCATAGGTGTTCTTCAGGTTGCTGAAGTTGGTTCCGGCCCCTATGTTGACCCATTCCGCCACAATAGTGTGTCCCATGAAACCATCGTGCTGCTTGTTGGAATACCCCCATATTATGCTGTTGGTGATTTCACCACCCACTTTGGAAACCGGTCCTATGGCCACATTCCCCAGAATCCGGGTCATCGGCTGGACCACACTGCTCCTTCCTATGTATGCGGGACCCTCTATGTAGCTATTCGCCCTTATGACAGCACCGCTGTCTATGAATATACTTCCCTTGGAAGCATCCAGTATGACGCCCGTTTCGATGGTCACGCTGGTGTCTATGAAGATATCCGGCGTGCTGATCATCGCCACACCCTTGTAGGGCTTGAAGGACTTCTTGCCGGATATCTGATGATCCTTGATGATCTGGTCATGGATGTAATCCAGAAACTCCCAAGGCGTCTGAAGCAGAATCACTTCCTCCAGCTTCTCCACATCGCCATCCCAGTTGTCGGGATTGCGGACATCGAAAACCCGAAACTTCTTCAGATAAGCCCCGAAGGGCTTTCCGCTGGCATCCAGAAACAGTGTATCCTTTTCCTTCCTGAAGTTGGGATACTTTTTGAAGTATATGGTGGGAAGCAGAAGTATGGTTTCCCCGTCGTGCTTGTTCTCCGGGAAGGAGGAGAACAATCCCCTGAGCTCCTTCCTGTGGGTATAACCAAAGACATTCCCGTACAGCTTACTGATTCTCTCCAGAAAAGTGAAGATTCCAATTCTCAGATCCCAGGTGGGCCTGGTCCATGTGAAGGGAAGAAATTTCTCCCAATCGTAGTCTAAAAGCAGTGTAACAATCATAATTGCGAAAAGTTTAAAGGACAAGTCATCAAAATAATTCCCCGGCCCCCCTCTCCTCCCCAAAGAGTACCAGAACGGGGCCGCATCCCTCCCAATCTGCGGTGGGGATTCGATATGGGCTCTGAAATCCGAACCCAAATTAGACATGAGTTATGGGAGCTTCAGCATCCTGATAGCGGTATAAAGAATATCCTTTCGTTTCTCATATTCAGAGGAGTCAGGCTTATGGTGAAGCTCAGGAGGGAACATCGATGAAAGTGGGAGATCAATGGGAAGGTTTCACATAGCGGGATATAAAGACTTTGAAGTTTATGACACTATATAGCCTGCCAGGAACAGCAGGAAGAAAAATCTGGAAGGCCTCGCAATGGGCATTACGAGAAAAAAGATGATCCCCCGGAATTGGGAATGTCTTCTGTGGGGACATATTCTCAAGACTGTGTAAGAAATTAAGCAGATGGAGTTCATAAGAGGCATCGTTAAAGCTGGCAGGGTTTTGATCCAGCGGGAAGAGACGGACTCCAGGACCAGAGCAACAGAGCACAGGGCATAATCCACAGAAGCAAAGAAGCCCATATTATTCTCTGCCTGAAGACAGCCTCCATGGGATTGGTAGAGAGGAGCATTATTGATAAGGGACCTGAAATAAAATCCCGGACGAGGGAATCTCTTCCACGGTTTCCCCATAATCCCCGGCCCTCCCCTGTCCCTCTTCAATACCAGCATAAAGCATGCTTTTCTATACTGTGGCCATCCAGATACACGAAAGCCGCGCTCTCATCCACAGGGGCGTGTTTATGGCTTCTATGTGTTGCTTCTTTTCCTTTCGAACTCCTCCATTTCCTCATCCCTCTTCCATCTCTCTGGCGGGAGATTGCTTTCTGGTTCGGGGAACCTTTACTGCCTCCTCCTGGCATTTCTACTGCCTCCCTCTACACGATTTTAAGTGTATGTTCCTTTTGTTTATCTGAATGGACAGAGACAGAAGAGTCGGGATATTGCTACAGGAATTTGCCCAATAGGAGGTAGAGACGAAAAGAGCAGGGAATTATGAGAAGACTGTGAAAAAGCTTACAGGCCAATGGGTCAAAGTCCCCCGCCTCCAACTATACCTATGAACTCTGGCTTCCTAAACTGGAAGTACACCCTATGTTTATTTCGGGAGATTCAGGTTCTGGAGAGGTTCCCTGCAAGTGTGCTTATGAAGAATGGGTTCTTCTCAAAAGCAAGTTCGGACCATGTATATTCCCTCACAAGAAGATATAACCCTTTTGCTACTCCTCCTTCCAGGGCAGTTCAATGGGGAATGCACCGGCATCGAATCGCATAACCTTAAAATTGTCCCGTTATGAGCAGGATTTATGCCCGCATCAGTGGAATAGGTCACTATGTCCCGCCAGCCCGCCT
>JALSOK010000088.1 GCA_026986535.1 Caldifarciminota bacterium | reverse complement strand
CTTCGCAACCAAGCCCCTTTTCAACCTACTGTTTGTATAAATCAAGAGCGTTTCGAAAATTATACAGGTTATACCCTCCCCTGTCAACCATGGGAAGACCTCTCAAAGCGATTTGAGTGTTTACTAAAAATTTGTCGATTAAGTCATTTTAAGTCAATGCTTTAAACCCATGATTTTCGTTTCGAAGGTTCTCCCATGAATGTAAGTTTTTGCAGATGAAAGAGTTGTCATTTAGACAAATTCGCCTTTTGAACCGGATATGACCCCTAAGCTTAATTTGTCAAAAGGTTCTCCCATGACCGCCCGGTCATTTTTGCTCAATTGGTCTGATTATAAAACAAGTTCAATCAAGAATTTAAGGCAAATTATTAAGGTTTGTGCTCACCATTGCGAATAAAAACATTTTTCTATTATCGATAGAATATCTTTGGTCATGCAAAAGTCAACGGGATTCAGAGACCATTCATCTAATAAATCGGCTTTAAAAGGCAAAGTCATTTTTCAAATTATCAAGTTTATCCGCCCATTGAACATCGATTTTACATTGAGGTCATTTGTCAAATTATTAGAATTACACTCACCATTTAAAATCACAGGATATAATCGGAACCACCCTCGGACTTGTCTTTTCCAAGCAGTCTCTTTCTTACCATGTGTTTATACCTGAACTTGAAAATCACGATTGAATCCTCCTCCTCATCTATGATTTTACGGATTTCCCTTACCAGTTTTTCCAGTTTTTCCTCCGGGAGTTCCCCCTCGAAAACAGAATTCTGGACCCAGTACAGGTACTTTCCACAGACTTTTCGCACATGCGGAATCCTTTTCACATTGACATCGTAAACCAGCACCACGAACATCACTGAACCTCCAGCCTCACCGGCTCATAAGGCTCATCGTTCATTATGGCCGACTTCAGCCTCTCACATTCCCACTTTATGAACCCATGGAATGTCATGCTCCGCTCCCGATTGATTCTGAATTTCGTCCGCAGTATTTCCTCAAAGGCCCTTATGAACACCTTTCGGCCCTCCCCGTTCAGATACACCCCCTTCCCCCTCCTGACGAAGTGCTCTTCCCCTATGCTTCCCCTGTTTATCAGGTTGAAGATGACCCTGTTAACAATGATGGGCTTGAAAATCTCAGCCATATCCAGATTCAGGACGAAAACCCTCCTCTTTACCGAATGGAGATACCCGATCCTCGGATCCAGCCCGACCCGGAACAGATAACCTATGAGGAGGGAATAAAGGAGGGCATTGCCAAAACCAATCATGGCGTTTATTGGATCCGCTGGAGGCCGTCTCTTTCGCCCCTCAAATCTAAAGAATTCGTCCCCTATGATCCGGTTCCACAGCATGTAATAAGTCTCCCACGCCTCCCCCTCTATGGACATTAGGGCGGGTATATCTTCCACATGATCCAGATTGCTCGCAAGCCGGCTCAGGCTTCCGTAAGGCACTTTTCGGGACCGCAGAACGCTAACCATGTTGTTTATCGCACCCCTGACGAATGATCTGGCAAGATTCAGCCTTTCAGATTCATCAATGTACTTCTGCACCTGCTTGACGAGATAGTAGGAATCCCCCTTTCTCCTGAGGGGGAGGAAGCTCCCGATATAATGACCCCCATGGGAAAACAGGTGAACCACTATCCCCTTGAGCATCAGGAATTCGAGTACCTTCCGCGTGAACTTTACCTCTCCGAAGACGAATATCTCATGGACCTGCTCCACGGGAATGGTCTTCTTCCCCTCCCGGAAGACAAATCTCAGCGTATTCGCACTGCGGTGAAGAGCCCCGTTCTTAAAAAGATAAATACGCCTGTTCATATTCCAGCAGAAAATTATCGAGCCCGGACACATCCGGTTTCAACCTGTGCATCTAAAATTATGCGGATATGCGGCGGAAGTTCCTGCTCATCTTCCTTCTCCTCACGGCGAGCATTTTGATGTACTTTGCCGGTGCACAGGGTCCCATACTTCACCTGAGATTCTGGAGATTCATCCTCATAGTGGTGGTGGCATCGTCCCTCTCCACAGCCGGCCTCGTATTGCAGAATATTCTGAGAAATCCCCTCGTGGAGCCCTACATCATAGGGGTCTCGTCCACGGGGGCGCTGGGGTATGTTCTGGGGCTGATTCTGGGAATTCCCTTTCCCTTCGACGGATTGATGACAGCGGCAGGAGTGGTTCTGGGATTCGTTCCGGTTTACCTGAGCGGAAAGAGTCCCCTCAAGTTCATACTCATGGGGGTGGCCGTGGGTCTCTTCTCCTCCAGCATCCTCTCTCTTCTCATGGCCCTGCATCATCAGGATATTCTGAAAACCTTTTACATCCTGTGGGGGAATGTGGACAGGATATTTTCCCCTCTGGACATTTACATCCTGGGCATCCTGGGTACACTGGCTCTCCTGCTCCTGATAATCACATTCGGGCTGAGAAGAGTCCTCCTCATCATGTCCCTGCCCCGGGAGGAGGCCCGCGCATTCGGAGTCGATACGGACCTGTACATGAGGATTTTCATCCTGATTGCATTCCTCCTGACGGGGATAAGCGTCTATCTGGCAGGGGTGATTGGATTCGTGGGGCTGGTGGTTCCCCACATATCCCGCATGCTGTTTGCGGACAGAATGGACCTCATAATTCTCTCATCGGCCCTCCTGTCCACAGTTTTGCTCCTCCTCTCTGACACCCTGATTCGAACGCTCCTTCCCGTATCCCTCCCCATTGGAATAATAACATCCATTGTGGGGGTCCCCTTCTTCGTGTACCTGCTCCACAGGTGGTAATCACCCCCTGCCCAGGAAGTATCCGGCCAGGAAAAGTCCCACGAAAAGAATAACAACAGCCCACCATCCAATATGGGAGGCAAAGGCCACTATAATGCCGGCCGTAATGACTCCCAGGACTATGGTTATGAGGGCCCTCCTGTAGGAAATTCCGAAAACCTCCGCCACAACGCTCCCCATCCACGCCCCCGTTCCGGGAAATGGAACAGCCACGAATAGATACAGCCCCAGAACTTCCCATTTCTCCACAGTGGTCCCTTTCTCCCTGGCCCTCCTCTCCAGCCACTCCATGAACCTGCGGATTATGCTCACCCTGCGCGAGAGACTGTTGAGGGGCTTGAGGATGTACAGGAGGAAGGGAACGGGAACGATATTCCCCACCAGGGCGAACAGGAGGGCCTTCCACGCGGGCATATCGAAGTAAAAGACCCCGAAGGGTATGGCCCCCCTCAATTCCAGAACAGGCATGGCCCCCGCCACCATAACGGCCACTTCAGGAGGCAGGGATGCCAGGAGTTCCTTCAGCCCGCTCATGGGTATATCTTCTCCAGAAGCCTTGGAAACGGTATGGTCTCTCTTATATGGCTGGCACCCGAAATCCACATCACTGTCCTTTCGACCCCGAGGCCAAAACCGGAGTGGGGAACGCTCCCGTATCTCCTGAGGTCCAGATACCATTCGTAAACCTCCACGGGCAGATTGGCCTCCCTGATGCGGGACAGGAGCACATCGAAATCGTCCTCCCTTTCGCTTCCCCCTATGATTTCCCCTATGCCCTCTGGAGCGAGCATATCGAAGTTGCGCACCTTCGTGGGGTCCTTTGCGTCTATCTTCATGTAGAAGGGCTTGATCTCCTTCGGATAGAACATGATGGACACGGGCCTGTCGAAATCCTCCACGAGAGCCTTTTCCTCATCCGCACCGAAATCATCCCCATACTTCACATCCTTTCCCTTCTTCCGCAGTCTCTCCACAGCCTCCTCATAAGTGATGCGGTAAAAGGGCCTCCTTATATTCTCCAGCTTCTTCAAATCCCGCCCCATAATCTCCAGTTCCCGCGGCCTTCTTTCCAGAACCCTCTGCACTATGTACTCCACGAATTCCTCCGCCAGATCCACTATATCCTCCAGCAGAAAGTAGGCGGCCTCCGGCTCCACCATCCAGAATTCAGCAAGATGCCTGCGGGTTTTGGAGCGCTCCGCCCTGAAGGTGGGCCCAAAGGAGTACACTTTACCGAGGGACATGGCAAGGGCTTCCAGATACAGCTGGCCCGACTGGGAAAGATATGCGGGCTTCCCGAAGTAATCCGTTTCGAACAGGGTCGTGGTCCCCTCCACGCTGGCCGGCGTCAGGATGGGGGGATCGGCACGGGTAAATCCCCTATCGTAAAAGAAGTCCACTATGGCCTTCTCTATCTCATCCCTTATGCGCAGTATGGCCCACTGCTTCCGGGCCCTGACCCACAGATGCCTGCGCGGAAGCAGGACATCCACATCGGGTATATTGCTCTCCCTGACTTTGGCAGGAATGGGGTACTCCCCCGCCTCCTGCACCACCCTGATGTCCTTCACCGTAAGTTCGACCCCGCCGGGTGCCCTATCATCCTCCCTCACGATGCCCCTGACTATCAGGGAGGATTCATAGGGAGGGTCCAGTTCGAAGACCTCCTTCGGAACCTCGGATTTGACGACGACAGCCTGAACGAATCCGGTTCCATCCCTGATTATGAAGAATTTGATCTTCCCGCTGGAGCGCCTGTTATAAAGCCATCCCCGAACTTCCACCTCCTCCCCCACATGCTCCCTCAGGTCTTCTATGTAAACATGCTGAGGCATAGGGAGAAATTTTACAGATTACTCATCCGGATGGGCCTGAAAATCCACGGGCACGGAAAACAGAACCTCGCTCCCATACTGCATCACCTTCAGGACACCGGAAGACAGCACCCCGTATGTGTAATTCTTCATCCAGTCTCCCACACATACGATTTTCCTGCCGGCCCTCTCCTCCACCATAGGAACATGGAGATGCCCCACAACCACAGTCCGGGCATCGATTCTGGAGAGAACATATCTCCACATCCACTCCGGAATTTCCTTCACATCCTGATTCCTTTTTCTGCTCCCGCTGGAAACAAATCTGGCAACGGCGTACCCCAGGTCTGGATGCAGTGCATAGAACATCCTGACCAGAAGGGGATTGAGGAGAATGTCCCTGGTCCTGATCCCCGAACGCAGGTTATCTCCATGGGCGAAGGCGAGACCATCCATGTAGTACACATCCTTCACAACCTTAACTCCCCGCCTCTCGAAGAATCCATCTATCCACAGGTCGTGATTTCCGGCCACATATACCACAGGCACCTTCCGGGCCACATCCAGTATGGCCGCCAGCACATCGAAGTAATGGGCATTTACATAATGCCTGTACTCGAACCAGAAGTCGAAGATGTCCCCCAGCAGTATAAGTCCCCTCCCCTCATCCTTCACCTTTCGGAGAAAATCCAAGAATAACTCCTCCCTCTCCCTGCTGTTCTCCCCGGAACCGAAGTGGGCATCTGAAACGATGAAAATCATAAATCGCTTTCTATCTTCCTGGCAACGGTATAGGCATCGTAAAGGCCATAGGCCATGAGGAGAAGGGCAAAGAGCAGTTTACCGGTGTAAATCAGAAGGTATATGGCTCCCACGGTATACAGGAGGCCCAGTATGGACATGTTCAGGATATGCAGGGCGGAGCGGGGAACGGAAGGAAGCTTCCTTTTTATCATTCCGATGGTCCATTCGTTGATCCAGCTCAGGGCGAAGACGACAACCACGGTAATGGTGGCCCCTATGGAACACACCTCGCCCCAGGACATACGGGATATTGCAAACAGACCCGCCGCATAGATGGCAATCATTATGGCAAAGTACTTAATCATCCGCACTTTCTCTCCTCCTCCTGTAAACCATCTTGGAAATTATAAGCCCCACCTCCAGGATGATTATCAGGGGCAGGGCGAGGGCCAGCATGCCGAAAGCATCCACAGAAGGGGTAATGATAGCCGCCAGTACGAACAGAACGAAGACGATGTGCTTCCTGTATTTCGAGATGCTGTATGGATTGACTATCCCCATCCTGGAAAGGACCACCATGACTACGGGGGTCTGGAAGAGGAGGGCAAAGGACAGGGTCATATACAGGAGGAAATCCAGATAATCGGCGGCCCTTATCATGGGCTGGAGATTCTCCCCTCCAAACTGCATCAGGAACCTTATCCCATAGGGGGAGACCACGAATATGGAGAGGGCGGAGCCCATATAGAACATGATGAGGGAAAACAACAGCCCCCAGAACACGGCCCTCTTCTCGTGCGGGTAAAGGGCCGGCTCGATGAACTTCCATCCCTGATAGACCACGAAGGGCATGGAAATCAGTATCGATGTCAGGAAAGCCACCTTGATCTTCAGGCTGAAAGCCTCCGTCGGGGAGAAGAAGTAGAGCTGTCCGACCGGCCTGGAGATGATCTCTATGATTCTGTCGCTGAAAACGAAGGCCAGCACGAAAGAAGGAATGAGGAACAGAATGGAGAATATGAGGCGCCTCCGAAGTTCTGCCACATGTTCCCAGAATCCCAGTTCTCTGTCTTCCATCCGGACTTCGAAAAATTTAAGGGAACCCCCGCATCAGCGGGGGAGGATGGACCTATCCCTCCTCTATGACCCGGAGGGCCACATTGTTCATGATGAAGATGGGAATGAACCAGAAGACTATATGCACATTGCCGGGCATATGGAAGAGGAAGAATGCATCCCCCAGAAGTAGCACAAACATGGCCACGAGACCCGCAACCCATATCTTCTCTATATCCCCTCCCAGATACATGAGGGCATTGAGAACAACGAATTCGAAGGAGACGGCATCTATCCACAGGATAATCTCCTTATACAGGGGTTCGTTCAGTACGATGGAAAGCACGAGAGTAACGATGAATAGGGCAATACCAGAAAGCACTGCCACGAGCCGCTTCCTGCTGCTCAGGGGGATGTGCAGTTTCATCCTCAGGTTCAGATACATGAAGGCCACGGCAAGGAGAATCGCTATCCTGAAAAGGATGTGGAACAGGTGGCTCCATGTCCCCTGCAGAATCGTAGCAAGGGCTATGGTGAATCCCATGGTGGAAAGGAGGAGGATGAACTTCCCCCTTATAGTATCCAGCCCAACGGTCAGGGCCTCCACCACCGCCGTTATACCGTAGGTTATGGCAAGCGCTATAAAAATGGGGATGTAGTAATCGGGCCTGGCGAGAACATACATGATTGCAAAAGCAACGCTCAAAAGCACTATCCATAGTCTGGCTATGAAGGTAAGTACCCTCATATCGAATGAAATTTTAAGGTAAATTTTTTCATGACTCACTAACCATCATTTCAAAATACTGAACACCAAAGAGCCTATCAGCTCCTTAACATAGATGTAATTCTTGTAAAAGTAAGACATGGATGGAAATAGATCCAGTGCATCCTTTATCCTGTCCCTGCGGGGATTGGAGGCCACAGGATGCACCCTGATCCCGTACTTGGAAAACTCCATCATGACCCTGCGCAGGTGATAGTCGGTGCTGACCACGACCACACTGGAAAATCCCCTCCGCTTTACGATGCCCGCCACATTCCTGACACTTTCGAAGGTGTTTCTGCTGGAAGTATCGACGATAAGGAAACTGGAATCCAGCCCTATGGACAGCAACTTCCTCCGCATCATGCGGGCCTCGTCGTTGTATCCGGTTATGAGGACCGGTGCCCCCGTTATATCGTGAATCTCCTTCCCCTTTACCAGCCTGGATATACTCTCATCGGTCAGGCCTCCCCCCATCACCACCACCACATCCACCCCCTTCGGGATGGGGGACTGCGGGGGAACTATCATCTTCTTCAGTAGAATTGTGGTGGGGTATATGGACATCAGGTATGTCACAATTGCAGAGATTATCAGGAAGATTCGCACAGACCTCCTGCGGACGAACAGGGCGGTTGCGAAGAAAATGAGAACGAACAGGCCCGGCGGAAGCAGGAGGCTCCTCAGGATTTTGTAGAAATAGAACATATCAACCTCTCCAGAAGCCGCAGGTGAATATCGGAAAGGTCCCCTCTGGACTTCACAGCCTCCACCATGGCCTCTGTCTCCTGTATGTACCTCTTTCTCAAATCGGGAGGAAACTCTCCAGTATCGCCCAGATTGTCCAGCCTGTCGGCAAGCTTTATCAGGAGAGCATCGGGAGATATACCGAGAATCTTCCGCTTTATATAGGGTATCCTCCCCATCTGCCTGCGAAGATTTTTATCATCGGTCATCTCCTCGACCAGCCGGCAGATTCGGAAGCCAAATCTTTTGCATATCTCCTCCACAGGAACAGGAGTATCCTCCACCACATCGTGCATATACGCAGCGGCCACCATTTCCTCATCCCCGGTGAATTCCCTTAATATATGTGCCACTCTGCGGGGATGGTGAATATAGAAATCGTAGGAAAATTTCCTCTTCTGGTTCCCATGGGCCCTGGCGGCAAAGTAAAAGGCCCTCCTCTCCAGAGTATCCTCCAGGGGCCTTATGCAAACTCCCGTCCCCCTGTCCAAACCCAGAACTTCTGCGGCACTCCTTTCCCTTACGGCAACCTCGAGAAAACCGAATGAATCCACATAGAACATGGCCTCCCCCTTACCCACATCCGAAAAGGTTCTGGCAAAATTCTCCACTGTGCGGCCGCTCTCCAGTTCCAGAATTCCCCCCATATAAAAACCCCGGTCGATACTGGAAATGGCATTCCCGAAATCGTCGATGTACACGATTTTACCGCATATCCTTCCATCGGGAAGAAAGTCCAGATCCCTGAAGTCATACCTTATGATCCCATCCAGCCCCTTTCCCAGTTTCTCGAGGGGAATACCCATATCCAGCTTCGCGGCAGCAGGAGCGAACACATCTCTCCCGTGAAATGTACTGCTGGCACCGGAGGGGATTTCCAGCTGAACCCCCCTAACATCCCTGAGGAAACCCATTATGCCATTGTCCGGCCCCACGAAGTAATAGCCTCCCGAGTGGAGGGCTACCGCTTTCCTCCGGCTTCCCACCCCCGGATCCACCACCACCAGGAACACTGTCCCCTCTGGAAAAAATCGAAAGGATGTAAAGAGGACAAACTGACCTGCGGTGATATCGAATGGAGGAATGGAACTGGAAATGTCCACCACTTCTGAAGCGGGAGACAGCCTCTTTATGACCCCCCTCATCTGCCCCACATAAAAACTGTCCCTTCCAAAATCGGTTATGACTGCTATCATCTCTTAAACCCCTGTAGCTTCATTCCCCCTTCCTTCCATCCCTCGGGAATATACCAGTTCCTGAGATTCACAAAACCATTCTCTAAAAGGAGGCGTCCGAGCCACACCTCATGCGGCGGCCTTCTGTTGAGTTCCCTGTAGGTCTCGAAGTCGTACTCCACCATCACATGGGCACCGGCGGGCACCATCCTGAGAAAGGGCTTAAGGAACTCAGCCAAAATTTGCCTCTCCACGCACCCCTCCCTGTACGAAATCTCCATCCACGGCCTGTAGTGGGGCTTCCTTCCGTAAAAGACTTTACCAAAAAGAAACCATTCGCACTCCAGAGCACCACCGCGCCAGAGGTCGAAGGCAAAGTTGAATTCCTCTACGAATCTCCCCTCTTTCCACAACCTCAATCTCAGTTCATAATCCCCCGTGCGAAAACCGTCGAGAGAGCGTACATCCATACGGATTGGGCTAATTTTAATGCGATGGGAAAAAGGATTCAACGAGGGTAAGTGCGAATACTTTAAAATTGACATTATGTGGGCAGGGCTGGTAATAGCAATAACTCCATTTGCACAATACGACTGGACAGGTGGATTTCTCCGGACATGCTCGATAGGGGATTCCACCTGCTACAATTCATGTCCGGTGGTCTACTCGTTCGATAACACCTTCTGCCTTGCGGATGAGAATCTCAACTATAAGAATTCTGCCGGAGTTCTGGGTATAAAGGGATCATTTCAAAACCTGGAAGAGCATGTAATAAAGGGTCCGGGAGAAGCAGGGGGATGGGACAACGACCCCGATGTGGTGGACATAGATGGGGATGGGGATCTGGATCTCGTGGTTTCCGATGAGAGCTTCTTTCCGGACGACTACGATTCCGTATGGGTCTTTTACAACGACGGATATGGCAACTTCACACAGGTGAATTTGGGGACAGTTGCCAGCGCCGACGAACTGGCGGAAGTGGACATAGACAAAGATGGGGATCTGGACATCGTGGTGACGGGAGCCGCCTACGACTACGGGGAGGACCTGGTATTATTCGTTCAGACCTCGAGCGGATGGAGGAAGTGCGTAATATGCGAGGATGTGGCGGGCGATTGCCGCAATTCCGCGGGAAACGAGCGGGAGGCGGAAGGGGTCTATGCAGGGGATTTAGACGGCGATGGGGACATCGACATAGTGGTCAGCCACCTGGAGGAGGGCTCCCTCTACTGGTTCGAGAAGGTCCCTCCCGGAACCGCTGGGGCCACCGGGTGCAGGGTTGGAACCACCCCCTACTACTTCCTGAAACATCCCATATACCCCAATGTGCAGGGGGATGAGGGCTGGAATGTATGGATCCAGGACATGGACAACGACGGCGATGCCGATATAATAACCACCCTGGGCTCCCTCGTGGCCATATACTGGAACGATGGGACAGCCGACTTTTCCTATGCCGACACCCTTCTGGAGCCGGAGGTGGGGGGAAGCACGGATCCCATCCGGAATTTCTACGGGCTGGCAATCGCCGATTTCGATAAGGATGGCCTCATGGATGTTGCCGTTTCGAAGTCGGACCTCGATACCGTGAAGATCTATCGTAATCTGGGCGAAAGGCAATTTGCACCGGTGTATGCAGAGTATGTACCCTATCCCATGGGGCTGGCAGCAGCAGATGTGGACAACGATGGGGACATGGACCTCTATGTGGCATCTTACACGGATGGGGCCACAACCGAAG
>JALSOK010000087.1 GCA_026986535.1 Caldifarciminota bacterium | reverse complement strand
AACCAGAACAACTGAGAACAGGGCATAATCCACAGAAGCAAAGGTGAATCAGGCATAATTATGGGCTGGATCGCCTGTGAAGGACCAGATCCCTCTTCCATCTCTCTGGCAGGAGCCTGCTTCTGAATCCTCCCTTTCTGGTTCGGGGGCCTTTTCTTCCTCCCCCTTTCCCCCGGCATTTCTACTGGTCTTCCCATTTCATCTATGGTTATTGCTGTGCAGTAAGGGTTTCCCGGGCTGTCGGGAATCCTGT
The DNA here is from genome assembly GCA_026986535.1 of Caldifarciminota bacterium. GTDB lineage: Bacteria > Hydrothermota > Hydrothermia > LBFQ01 > DSFT01 > S143-66. Next base: position 10,599 of record JALSOK010000087.1, on the reverse strand, counting down.
TTATCTGTCTCATAATTTCGTGGTAATAGGAGTCCTCTGACTAATGTTCAATCTTTAGTGGATTTCAGGCGGTACCCCTTGCGAGTTATCCCTTTGCCTTTAAAATTTAGTCAACATGAACAGGAGAACATTTATAAAAGTTATTGCGGGTTTCATTGCCCTTCTTGTTGCAGGGAGATTGACTCCGGCTTTTGCAGGAAAAGGAGATTGGAGAGTAATCGAAACGGACCACGGGTACAGAGTAATATTCCCCGATGGACGGGTTGTTCATGTGAATGAAACCGGTCTCATCGTATTGGACGGAATAAAAGATGGCAGGAGTGTTGAGGATATAGCCCGTGAAATTGCTTCCAGATCCGGTGAACCGTACGAGAGGGTTCTGTACGATGTGAGGAACTTTGTTCATAATCTTGGAGTTGTGGGTATCGTCTGAGGGGCGAGTTTAAACTTTCCCTGCCTCTCATGGACTATAAACATCTCATAGTTGTGCCTGCCCGGTATAATGCCACCCGATTTCCGGGTAAATTGCTGGCACCTCTCGGCGGTAAGCCCGTTATCCTATGGGTCCTGGAGAATCTCAGAAGATCCAGAAAAGCTGACCATCTAATAGTTGCCACGGATGATGAGCGCATTTATGATCTGGTTCGAAAGAGCGGTTATAGGGCGGCAATGACATCCCCCCACCACCGGAGCGGGACCGACAGGGTGGCCGAGGTGGCGGAGTATTTTCAGAGCCTGTTCGTGGTGAATGTTCAGGGGGATGAACCTTTTATAAAGGCAGAGGTCGTGGACATGATTTTCGAAGAGCTGGAGGCGGATCCTTCGGCCGATATCGTCACCCCTGTGACCCCTGCAGGTGAGGAGGAGGCCCTGGACCCCAATGTGGTTAAGGTGGTGATGGACCGAAAGGGCTTTGCCCTCTACTTTTCCAGAAGTCCCATCCCCTACGATCGCTCCGGAAGGGCCCGCTACTTCAGGCACATAGGGGTTTATGGCTACAGGATTACCTCCCTCTTTTCTTTCGTCAATCTCCCTCCCTCCCCTCTGGAGGAGGCTGAGGGTCTTGAGCAACTCAGGGCTCTGGAGAATGGAATGAGGATAAAGACCATACTTGTGGAGGATTATGGGGGTATTTCCATAGATACTCCCGAGGACTTAAGGAGGGCTGAGGAATATGTTAAAGAAAAGGGAATCGGTCTTTAAGGGCAGGGTCTTCGCTGTTACTGTGGATGAGGTGGAACTGGAGGGCAGGGTGCTCCGCAGGGATGTGGTGCACCATCCGGGGGCTGTTGCGATGCTGGTCAGGGATAGGAATGGAAGATTCCTCTTCGTCAGGCAGTACAGGCACCCTGCAGGCCAGAAGCTCTTAGAGATTCCCGCCGGTACTCTTGAGGAGGGGGAATCCCCCCGGGAGACTGCCCTCAGGGAGCTCAGGGAGGAGGGAGGGATCGTGGCCCACAGTTTGAAATTCGTCACCCGTTTCTATGTAGCTCCTGGATACAGCACAGAGCTCATCCACCTCTTCTATGTGGATGAATTCGATATCGTGGAAAATAGTCCTGAGGAGGATGAGGATATAGAGATACTGTGGGTGAGGGATGAAGAAGCCCTGAGGATGGTCAGAAGGGGTCAGATAATCGATGCCAAGACCATAATTGCCCTTCTCTGGTGGGCGTCCTTCGGGATAGAGCAGGACACCGTTTAATATTTTTCTGTGTTAATCTGTCTGTTTCTGCAGGCGGATTCGACCCTGCTCCTTCTGGACGAATATGGGGATTTGATCGATGTCAACACGGCTTCCCGTCAGGAGATCTCTTCTGTGCCCCTCCTGAGCGATTCGGAAGTGGATTCCATAATCGCGCATCGCCCTTTCAAAAGTCTGGATGAAGTATTTAGACTGCTGGGGTTGTCCCGCATGGAGGGGAAAGTCCTTTCCCGGTATATTTATGTTTCCTCTTCTAAGGATGGTGCCGGCGGGAACCCCTGGCGTTTGAGCCTGGTGGGAACGGGATGGGTGGACACTGCGGGGAGGTCCGCTGTCCGTTATTCTGTATCGATTTCTTCAGATGGTGCCGGGCTGTCCCTGAGGGGAAGGGGGGATACGCTGAGGTGGATTGCCCGATTGGGGGGTTTATCTGCCGGTAATTTCCGCATATCGTATTCTGCAGGACTTCTGGGCAGTTCTTATCTGAGAGCCACTTCCGGAATGTCCATCCGCTCCCACGATAATCTGGCCCTTCTTCTGGAGTACGGTCCTATTACCGCCTATGGGGATTCGGGGAAGAATTTCCTCCTCCTCGCGGGGAGCCCGCACTGGAAAGCGGGTATCGTTGGCAGGGGCCGGATTCATTTCTATGGAAGGTTCAGGGCCGGGGCGGTGGAGGGGGGGGCGGTGGGCAGAACGCGTCTGGAGGGGTATGCCCTTGCCCTCTCTCTGGACAGGGATGGGATCTACACGCGCCTGGTTTACAGGAGGGTGCTTTTCCCCGTATGGGAGTGGACCGATACGGGAAGGAACTTCAGGATCCATGTGGGTATGCGTACGGGTCTGCTGTCCCTCAGGGGGGCCTTTTTCGGCTCCCACTATTACAATATAGTCTCCTGGGCTCTGACCCCTTCTGCGGGGCTCAGGGTTCGCGTTTCCAGATCCTCCGTCAGGTTTTCCTTTTACAACTCCGAACCCTTCGAAATATCGTGGAGCCATGGGAAGTGCGGGGATGTTCTATCCATCTTCTACAGATTCTTTCGAGCCATCTACTACAGTACCGCCTGCTCCATGTATGCCTATGGGGCTTATGTTCCCCTCAGGCCCTCCGGGATGTATGTGAAGGGACGGGGATTCACCTATGCTGTTCGATTTTCGTACAGGGGATTTCGGTTCAGGTACATGAATGGAGAACTTTCCATCTCCTGGGGCACGACCCTCACATATTGATGAGTATAAGGATGGATCCGGCCAGCATCAATGCGGTTCCGGTTATCCTCTGGAGGGCTTTTCCTTCCCTCAGGAAGGTGGTTCCAACGATTACGGACATCAGGACGCTGAGCCGCTTTATGGAAATCACATAGGGGACTATGGTGAGTCCGAGGGCGGCCATCTGGGCCACCGCCCCTATTCCATCCGCAATGCCCATAACCAGGGATGCCGGGTGGAACTGGAGGGACCTGCCGCTGTGCTTCTTCATCATGATGAATGCCCCTGCAGCCACGAACAGGTTTATGAGGAGGACCCAGACCACCGGGGATGTGGCATCTGTTCCAAGCTTGTCCAGATTGGCGGTTATGGACCAGAGAAATACAGTTAGTAGCATGTATCGGCTTCCCTTTTCCTTCAGGAGGGCTCTTATGGGGGAGATGGGGTCTCCGGAATTCTCCATGTACAGAATATAGGAGCCGGCGGTTATGAGAAGTATTCCCGCCAGTCCCGTGCTGTCGGGGAATTCCCCGAGCATCAGTGGGGAAGTGAGCAGGAGGAGGACCGGCGAAAATGCGAGAAGGGGCACCATCAGGGACACCGGGGAGAGGGAAATGGCCCTGAGATAGGAGTAGAAGGCGAAGGCGTTGAGCAATCCATCCGAAACCGCCAGAATATAGGTGCGGGGTGTGTTTTCGAATCTCCAGGAGAGAAGGGCGAATGGGAGGATTACGATTATGGATACGAGTTTGTACCAGAAGAGGAGGTCTGCCACCGCCATGGTGGGGGATATTCTGCGGGCGATTATGTCTTTTGTCGTCTCCCCTATTGCTGTGATGAAGGCTAAGAGGAATGCCACGAGGGAATATCCTCCAGTATTTCTATCAGCTTTGTGATGTTTCCCTTAAGGGAGAGGGCGCTTTTGAAGTCCAGACGCTCCAGGTTCTCCAGTATGAGCAGATCCACTCTCTCGAGCGGAGTGGCCGATGGGGGAGCGCAATTCCTGCACAGCAGACCCGCTCCCTTCTGAAAGTGGCTTATATCTGGCGAGCCGCACCTGACACAGTGATGCATGTGTTCCTTTCCCGATGTAATGCTGTGGAATTTGTATAGCCAGAGCATGTATAGGTTCTCGTGGTTTCCCCTCGCTTCCTGTAGCTCCTTCAGGAATGCTTCGGTTTCCGCGAGGAGGCCCTCTGCCGGATGCATAAGGGGCAGGTGCCCCGTCATGTACCTGAATGCCCTCGATGCGGTTCTGAAGGAGAGGTAATTCCTTATGAGTCTGTGATAGGAGCGGGTAATTCTGGCCTCCTTTACCCTGAAGATGTCGCTTCTGCTTTCCTGAATAAGCCCCCTGTATCGGGCGAATGTCGTAAGACCGCTTCCGGAGACTTTAAAGAGTCCCACTTTCTTTCCCAGAGCCACCCAGATGCGGGGATTTCTTCTTCCGAGAATCAGAAAGGTTTCCTCAAATGTCCTCATACAGCAGTGTAATGCCGAAGAGTATCCAGGTGCATATTGCGGAAATCATGCACCACATGCATATTGCATGCAGGATGGATACCTCCACCCATGTCAGATAGACGGAATATGCTGCCCCTATGGCCGTCAGAAATGGAAGGAGCATTCTCAGTTTTCTGTAGAATGCGGCAGAGATTACACTCAGGTAGAACACAATTCCCATTATGGGCTGTGGTATGCCGAATATTCTGGAGTAGGGGGAGGCGGCCACGATTTCACAGCCACCCCCTATACATGCAATTCTGTGGGCTATTACATAGGCGTAGGTCAGGTATAGGCTCACAGCGAGTCCTATCAGGGCGGTGATCACGAAGACCTTCCTGCCCATATCCCTATCCCCCGGACTGAGGGTTCTCCATGTTCTTCAGGGCCTTATCGATGAGCTGTTTCAGGTCCTCGTAGGGGGGAGCCCCCTCTATGGGATAGCCGGCTATGAACAGGGTGGGAGTTGCCCGCACGCCCCTTTCTATGGCTTCCTTCTGGAGAGTAAGGAGGTCCTCTTTGTATTTCTGGCTCTCGAAGCACTTTTTAAACTTCTCCACATCCAGACCCATCTGATTGGCCAGAGCGATGAAGTTCCTTTTGTTGTAGTACGGAGGTCCCGCTTTCATGAAGCCTTCGAACAGCTTTTCGTGGTATTCCCAGAATCTGGCCGGGTCCTGTTCGTAAGCGCACAGGGCCGCGAGGGACGGGGCGAGGGATTGGGGAGTTCTGAGGAATGGCTTGAAGACGAATTTGACCTTTCCCGTTCTTATGTAATCCCTGTATAGCTTCGGGAGTACATCCAGGGAGAAGTGGGCGCAGTGGGGGCAGGTGAAGTCGGAGTACTCTTCTATCACTATGGGGGCATCGGGCACTCCGATGGTCGGGTCTGGTTCCCCCTTCACCACCATGGAGGAATCCACCTTGAAACTACCTGCGGAAGGGGAAAAGGCGGTTCTGTAGGCCAGGAATGCAACTATGAGCCCCACTATAAGTCCCAGAATTATCAAAAGATTGCGGTTTTTCCTTCTCCTCATCGTGTCAAAGTTTAAAGGGATTCAGGATGTCTTATACCTGTATCCCATGTCCTCCTTTTCGAATATCCACGCGGTGAATTCCCCGGGGTCGATGAGGAGTTCCCCATCCTCGAAATTCCAGTTGTAAATGGGCCTGTCGAATCGGGAGCTCATGTCCTGGTTGTGGGCCTCCTCCAGTATGTCCTTCATGCGCTTCTTCCATCTCTCCACATTCTCGGCGCTTATATCCACCCATTCGTTCTTCCGGAAGAAATTCAGATGCCTGTCATCCACCTTCCATCTTCCCTCCCAGTGCTTGTCCCGGAAGTGGCGCTTTGTCATGAGGAGGCGATCAGGGTAGATGAAAACAGGTATGCCTATGGACAGGGCGGTCTGTCTGTAGGAGTCGTTGCTCATGACGAATCTCTCCATGTCCCTTACGATGTCCCCTGTATCCTTCTGGAGAAATCTCTCTGCTGTTCTGTACATCTGAAGAAACATTTCTGCTTCCATTATCAGTTTGCTGAGGCGGGGAGGGCCCAGAATTTCGAATGCCCAGCTCTTCCCTCCGTATTTTTCCTTCATCTCCTGAAGGATTCTGAGGGCCCTGTACCTGAGATAACCGGCCCTGTAGGAGGGGTTCATGAGGGATCCGCCCAGAGCAGACAGCACTTCGAAAGAAGTTATGTCGCCCATCGCTTCCATGAATACTGCATTTGCAATCTCTTCCGGAGTTACTGCTTCCATCTGATTGAGGCTGGTAATGGCTTTGAATTCCTCTATGGTAAAGACGCCGTTTTCTCCTGTATCCACATACACATCCTCCATGATCCTGCCGTCGGTCTTTCCCCTTTCCACCTTATCGATGTCGAATTCTTCTCCGGGCTTCAGTATGATCGGCTCCTTTTCGTCGTATATGTAGATGGGCTTCCCCTTCTTCTGTATGGGACCGTGGGATATGTTCTTCCAGGCAATCAGTGCGGCAGGCTTGATCTCTTTTACAATGGGGCCCATTCCCTTCTTCCTGCTCTTTCCAAGGATGGAGAAATAGGGGGTTCTCGATGCAAGGAAGAGGAGCATGGTGTGGGCTCCCGCCAGCGCGGATTTGGAGAGCAGAACCCTGGAGGGCCTTTCCTCTCCGTGGGTGTAAGGGATGTTCAGGCCCATTCCGCCGGTTCCCGTTGTCCCCACCTTGATGTAAACCCGGGTGCTGTTTTCTATCATCGATTCCCACAGGATCTGTATATGCCGGATGAGGAGGGGGATGGATGAGGAGGAAATAAGCTTCAGAACAGCCAGCTTCAACTCGTCCGCCGATGTTTTTTCCAGCATGGAGAGGATGTTGCGGGAAGATGTGAAGATGTCCTGGTACGCCAGTGCTGTGGCTGTGTTTATAGTGTCTATGATTATGCGGGGTCTGTAGCGGGATATGATCCTGTGGAGGAATGACCTCTGAAAGACTTCCTCGTCGAAATCGGACAGGGCATCCATGACCATCTCTTCCAGAACTTCGTCTCTGGACTTCTCGCGGGATTCCTCTCTCACGAAAATGTTTCCATATTCCCCTTCGAAGGTGACTCCGGGAAACTCCTTTCGCAGTGTGGACAGAGCATCTTCCACCTCATCTTTCTTCAGTCCGGTTATGGCAATTCTGGAGAAACCTTCCGATGCAAATTTTCGGGCCACAGCCATTCCCACCTGCCCTGTCCCGCCCAGGATAAGTACATCGAAGTCATAGAAGTCTGACTCCTTCATGCTGGCCTCCTTTGGAGAAAGTTTACAGGGACCCGGCAGATGGAATAAAATTTCCTCTCCGTGAAAATTAGCAAATTCCTGCCCTCTTCTTACAAGGTGTTTTATCTGAGGAAATTGCTGGAGGACAATGACTTCGTGTTTTTCGTCACTCCAGATGATTCCCTGAGGGATGAGGTGGAGCAGTTCGAGGGGCTCCTGGTGGTCTCCTCCCGGCATGAGATCGAGGAAAGGTTGAAGTTCCGTTATCTCGAGATTCGGCCCGGGGATGCTCCCGGGAGGGATGAACTCGTGGAACTGCTCCTCAGAAGCGGCCTGGAGAGGGTGGAGTATGTGGAGGAGGAAGGGCAGTTTGCGGTCAGGGGTTCCATCCTGGATGTGTTCCCGCCGGGATTCGAGTATCCGGTGCGTCTGGACTTCTTCGGGGATGAGGTGGAGGAAATAAGGCGCTTCGATGTGCAGACTCAGAGATCCTTCGAAAAGGTGGGAAGTGTGAGGTTCCGGGTTTATTCAGAGGAGCCTTTCGATGGAAAGTACATCGTGGTGGAGGAATCCATGGACCCTGCCCCTCCCCATGTCAGGTCCATCATGTTTACATCGAAGGTGGTATCTGAGGGGATTGCCTCCTATCTGGAGAAGGGATACAGGGTCATATTCGCCACGAAGGACGAATGGAGGGCGCAGAGGATCAGGGAACTGTATCCGCAGGTGGAAATTCTCCCGGCAGAGTTCAGGGAGGGCTTCGTGGACGATGGAGGGAGGGTAGTCCTGATTTCTTCCGGCATCTTCATGTCCTCCCTCCCGAAGAGGACTCTACAGATGGCCCGGACCCTTCAGGTGGGGGAGCTGGTTGTCCATGAGGATTATGGGATAGGCAGGTTCGAGGGGATGGAGATAAGGGAGTCGGGGGGCATCCCCGTGGAGTTTCTGCGGATTCGCTACAGGGATGGGTTGCTCTATGTTCCCATTTACAATCTGCGGAAGGTTCGCAAGTACACGGGAGCCGAACGGGTGGATATAGATGAGATGGCCTCCCGTTCGTGGATTGCCCGCAGGTCGCGTGCGAGACGCTCTGCGGAAAAACTCGCGATGACCCTCATGTCCAGGATGGCTTTCAGGAGGGGGAGAAAGGGCTTTGCTTTTGGCAGATTCGAGGAGGAGGCCCTTCTGGAGGCCACTTTCCCCTACAGGGAGACCCCGGATCAGCTCAGGGCGATCAGGGATGTCCTCTCCGATATGGAATCCCCGCGAATCATGGAGAGACTGGTGGCGGGCGATGTGGGCTTCGGGAAGACAGAAGTGGCCATAAGGGCCGCATTCAAGGCCGTGTGGTCCGGGAAACAGGTGGCCCTTCTGGTGCCCACCACCATCCTGGCATATCAGCACTACAGGAATTTCAAGAAGAGGCTGGAGGAGTTCGGAATCAGGGTGGAAATGCTCTCCCGCCTCCAGACCCCCGCTCAGGCCAGGCGCATAAAGGAGGATATTGCAAGAGGTCTGGTGGATATAGTGATCGGGACCCACAGGCTCCTTTCGAAGGACATCGTCTTCAGGGACCTGGGACTGCTTATCGTGGATGAGGAGCACAAGTTCGGTGTTCGCCATAAGGAGAGGCTGCGCAATCTGAAGCTTGATGTGGATACCCTGTATCTATCCGCAACCCCCATACCCAGAACCCTGTCCATTGCCCTGAAGGGATTGATGGATGTTTCGGTCATCAGAACCCCTCCGCAGGGGCGCAGGCAGGTGATTACCTACATCGCCGAGTATTCGGATGAAATAGTGAAGTATGCGATATCGAAGGAGATAGAGAGAGGAGGGCAGGTCTTCTACATCTACAACCGCATAAGAGAGCTGGAGACTGTAGAGCAGAAGCTCAGGGAATTCTTCCCGGGAATTAGGATATTCAGGATTCACGGCAGGATGGACAGGAGGCGGATCGAAAAGGCATTCCTTCAGTTCATGGAGGGTCAGGTGGATGTCCTCCTTTCCACCAACATAGTGGAATCGGGGCTGGACTTTCCCAATGCCAATACCATAATCGTTCAGAGGGCTGAGATAATGGGGCTTGCCGAACTGCATCAGCTCAGGGGGAGGGTGGGCCGCTCTGACAGGCAGGGATTTGCATACTTCCTGGTACAGGGGAAACTGACTCCAGAGGCCGAAAAGAGGCTGAAGGCCATCGCTTCCTATAATTATCTGGGGAGCGGCCTGGATATTGCTCTGGCGGACCTGGAGATAAGGGGGGCGGGAAATATATTTGGATTCGAGCAGAGCGGCCATGCCCATTCCGTCGGATTGTGGCTTTACATGAAGTATTTTGAGAATGCCCTGAGGCGCCTGAAAGGCGAGGAGGCAGAGAGTGATACGATTCTGGAAATCAGGGACAGGGTCTTCATTCCCCCGGAGTATATCTCCAGCGGGGATGTAAGGCTTTATTTCTATGAGAGGCTTTCGTCTGCCACCACCCTCGCGGAAATTGACTCCATAGAATGGGAGCTGGAGGACAGGTTTGGCCCCCTTCCCCCGGAGGTGCAGAAACTCCTGGACATCCACAGGATAAGGGTGCGCTTTCCCCATTACGATTTGATAAGGGTGGAGAACGGCAGCGTTAAGTTCTTCAGGAAGGGCAGTCTGGAGAGGATTCTCTCCCTGAAGAAGGCCCTGAAGATTCGGATGTGAGGTCCCTTAAACTTTGCCCATGAAGAGGCTGTGGGCACCGTGGAGAATAACATACATCCTCAATGTTGATGCGAGGGACGAGTGTATATTCTGCACCCGTCCCGCCGGGGAACCCTCCGAAGAGAACCTCGTCCTGTACAGGGGTAAGCATAACTTCATCATAATGAATCTGTTTCCGTACAACACGGGACACCTCATGGTGGCCCCCTATAGGCATATAAGGAATCTGGAGGATATGACACCGCAGGAGCATCAGGAGATGATGGAGCTGGTCACCCTGTCCATAAGGATGCTGAAGGAGGCTTATAGACCCGACGGGTTCAATATAGGGATGAATCTCGGGAGGGTGGCCGGTGCTGGAATCGACGACCACCTCCACATGCATGTGGTTCCAAGGTGGAATGGAGATACCAACTTCATGCCCATAACCGGATACACGAAGGTAATTCCCGAGGGAGTGAGGGAGACATACAGAAAGCTCAGGGAGGTTCTCGAAAAGATAATATGAGGAATGGGCCCGGCAGGACTCGAACCTGCAACCCACGGATTATGAGTCCGCTGCTCTGCCGATTGAGCTACGGGCCCGATCGACGCAATGAAATTTTAAAGGAAAAGGGCATGGGGTTTCAAGCGCACTTTCCTCACCTCCTGACAAAAAATTGGACACCGTCTAAGTGGGGTCCATGGAATTGTTCTGGTAGGAGGGAGAGCAGAAGGGACCTATCTCTTCGA
>JALSOK010000086.1 GCA_026986535.1 Caldifarciminota bacterium | reverse complement strand
AGAAGGCAGGAGATTATGTCCCTCTCTTCCCGCTGGCTCAAAGCCCTGCAAGCCTTTAACGATGCCCCCTGTGAACTCCAGCCGCTTAAGAGAGTAAAGTTTCTTACACACTCCTGAGGATATGTCCCCCCGCTGTCAGGGTGCTGGAGTCCTCCCCTACTGCTCATGGCCAATTTCTGATGGCCAGAGCTCCATATTAAAATTGTGAAACGGATGGCGGGAAAACTGTATGTGGTATCCACCCCCATAGGAAATCTGAAGGATGTGACCCTCCGGGCGATAGAGGTCCTCAGGAGCGTGGATGCTATTGTATGCGAGGACACACGGCATGCAAAGAAGTTCCTCCAGCACTACGGGATAGACAAACCCCTCATATCCTACTTCGAAGGGAACGAAATCAGAAGGGCTCCCCACATCATTCAGATGCTCAGGGAGGGAAAGAATCTGGCCCTGATTTCGGATGCGGGAACCCCCACGATTTCGGATCCCGGCTACAGGGTAATCAGAATGGCAAGGGAGGAGGGGCTGGAGGTCATACCCATTCCGGGACCCTCCGCCATAACTACAGCCCTGAGCGCCTCCGGGCTTCCCACCGACAGATTCATATTCGAGGGCTTTCTGCCCAGAAAAGAGGGCAGACGCAGAAGGAGACTCGAAGAACTGGCCGGATTCGAAGGGAGCATAGTGCTGTATGAGTCTCCCCACCGCATAGAGAAAACGCTGAAGGAGATGCTGGAAATCATGGGGGACAGACGGGTCTTCATCGGGCGGGAGATGACCAAGGTGCACGAGGAATATATCTTCGGATGGCTCTCGGAAGTCATACAGGGGATAAAGCCGAAGGGGGAATTCGTTATAGTGGTATCAAAGGAAAAGCGCATCTGACTGTAAACTTTGGAAAATGGTAGATTTTCTCAGGGAGCTTCTGGATATACCCATTCCCCAACTGGAGTGGAAAGATAATAAGGCAAAAATCTCCATCGGCGAATTCGACATGCATCTGAGGAGGAAGGAAGGGGTGCTCATCGCCCACCTGGTGGACAGGCAGTTCCCCTATCAGATTCCCCATATAGTGGTGGAAATTTACGAAACCTATGCATCCAGGGCCTATGTGAAGTTTGCCGATATGAGGAACGCCCCGGTCCCCTTCAAGCCCTTCCTCAAGTATGTGTATCGCAAGAACAAATTCCGCTTTCTGAACATCATGGAAGGCCTGAAGAACCACTTGCGCATCTATTACCTGCACAGCCGGAATCTGGAAGAGGGGGAGCCGGTAAAGGATTTCTTCGAGGAGACCCTGTTTTCCCACGAACTCTTCGAGAACAAAATTCTCATTATGGAGCTGTGGAGGGGCTTCGAGCCCTCCCGGGACCTCTTCGAAATGGTAAGGGAAAAGCTCATCGATTTCCTCCGCCTGGAAGCAACCGAACTGGCCGCATCTATGGAAGTGATAAGGCGGCACGCGGAGAGGAGCCTGAACATAAAGCTGGAGCCCACGATGGGAATGGACCGGCTGGAGGCACGGGTATCCTTCGGCAGAATCATCTTTTCGAGAGAAACCCACTCCGATTCATACCTCCTGCACCTGTCACCCCCGATGAAAGAGAGGCAGAAGTATTACGAGAGGGAACCCCTCCTGTGGAACATACAGGCGGCCAATTCCCCCTATGCGGACGGCACAATCAGCGATATAGACAACGACCCCCTGCTCCCCTCCTGGTCCTTCAAGGTGGCCAGGATAGACAGGAACAGAGCTGATGATGTGGCAAACCTCATAGAGAAAGCCCTCAAACCATCCACGGAAACGGTTTTCATCCCCGCCGGGAGGCAAGAGCATCCGGTGATAAATCTGCTCAGAAAATACAGGCAGGTGATCATATTCGGCCCCATCGGAACGGGAAAGACCCACCTTGCTCTGCAGGCGGCACGGGAGATAGCAGGAAACAACTTCACCATGCTGCAGATTCACCCCTCCTATTCCTACGAAGAATTCATGGAGGGGATAAGGCCGGACAGGGAAGGAAAATTCACCGTAAGGGACGGAATATTCAAGCGCATAGCCATGGAGGCTTACGAAAATCCATCCCGCAACTATGCGGTAATCCTGGACGAATTCAACAGGGGAAATGTCGTCCAGATTCTGGGCGAACTGCTCTACGCCCTCGAATACAGGGGAAGCCCCATCACCCTCCCCTACTCCGGCGACAAACTGGTGGTTCCGGAGAACCTGTATATAATCGCCACCATGAATACGACCGACAGGAGCATAGACAGGCTCGATATGGCCCTCAAGCGCAGATTTGCATTCTACAGGGTAATGCCCGATGATAGAGCCATCGAATCCTTCTATAGACAGAGGAACTTCCCGCACCTGAAGACGGTTATAAGGCTCTTTCGCCTTATAAACGAAAGACTGAAGCAGAAAGCGGGAGATGAGCTCATGGTGGGGCACACCCTCTTCATGGTACCGCCCCATGAACTGCCGGAAGTAGTGGAATTCAAAATTATGCCCATAATCGAAAGTCTGCTCCACCCCGAGGATGCCCGGTCTCTCGGGAAAGAGATAGAAGCGATACTGGAGGAAATGCAGGAATAAACAGGGAGCGGAGGGGTGCAAAATCCCTGTAAAATTAAGTCATGTTCGAAAATATTCTGGTGGAGAAGGACGGTCCAATCGGTGTAATCAGGCTTAACAGACCCCGGGTCCTCAACGCCCTGAACAGACAATTGATGAGGGAAGTATCCATGGCCTTAGACGACATGGAGAAGGATGAGAATATAAGGGTCGTGATTCTGACCGGCAACGAAAGGGCCTTCGCGGCAGGGGCCGATGTCTCCGAATTCAGGGACCCGAAGGGACCGGATATGCTCTTCAACTACCGATTCTTCGAATGGGAGAGGGTGGCCACATTCCTGAAGCCCCTGGTGGCATCGGTCGCAGGATATGCCCTGGGAGGAGGATTCGAGCTGGCCATGATGTGCGATATGATAGTGGCAGCCGACAACGCAGTCTTCGGTCAGCCCGAAATCAAACTGGGCATAATCCCGGGGGCGGGCGGAACCCAGAGACTGACCCGCCTAATCGAAAAGCACAGGGCAATGGAATACATACTGACCGGGAAGTTCATGGATGTATGGCAGGCCTACCGCATGGGAGTGGTCAACAGGGTCGTTCCCGTGGAAAACTACCTAAAGGAAACGAAGAGGTTCATCAGGGACCTGGTGGATGGGCCCCCAATAGCCCTTGCAGTCGCAAAGGATACTGTCAATAAAGCGTACGAATTGAATCTCAGGGAGGGGCTCGACTACGAGAGGAAGATGTTCTACTTCCTCTTTTCCACCCGGGACAAGGATGAGGGTATAAGTGCCTTCCTGGAGAAGAGAAAACCCGAATTCAAGGGGAGGTGAAAACCATGATTTCAGCCCTCATAACATACCTGATTATGACCGCCGCAGTGCTGAGCGCGTATGTGCTCCTTGCCATTGCTCTGAAGATAGCCGCGGAAAAACTGGCCCGATGAAGGGGGATTCCTCCCCCTTTATAATTTGCATGCTATGGAAGGAGATATGTATGAGAAACTTAAAAGGGAAACCCTATTTGTACACGCAGGCTTCAATTTTTCGGATGAACATGGCTCCTCTGCTCTTCCCATAAACCTCTCCAGCACATTCAAACTCAAGGATCCCGTAAACTGGCAGGATTCCCTTATATACAGCAGGCACGATAACCCCACCCGGATGGCCCTTGAAAAGGCCCTCGCCCGGGTGGAGGGGGGAAAGTACGGATACGCATTCTCCAGCGGACTGGCCGCCATTCACGCCCTCCTGACATTTCTGAAGCCCGGAGATGCCATCGTACTGGACTATGACCACTATGGAGGGACATTCAAGCAGATATACAAAGTCTGGCAACAGCTGGGCATAAAGCCCATATACACGGACCTGAGAAATCCCGAAAATCTGAAGAAGGCGCTGGAAGAAAATGACAATGTAAAGATGGTATTCTTCGAAACCCCCACCAATCCCATGCTCCGCATAATTCCCATAAAGGAAATTTCCGAAATAGCCCATCAGTACGGGATCATATCCGTTGTGGACAACACCTTCGCCTCCCCCTACCTGCAGAATCCCCTCCTGGAGGGAGCCGATATCGTGGTGCACAGCCTGACCAAGTACATAGGGGGACATTCCGACATCATAGGGGGAGCAGTAATCACGAGCAACCCCGAATATGCCGAGCAGATCAAGGCATTTCAGAAGATGACAGGGGCCATCCTCTCGCCGCTCGAATCCTACCTGGCTCTCAGGGGCCTGAGGACCCTCCCCATCAGAATGGAGAGGCATTCGAGCAACGCAATGGAGATAGCCCGCTTCCTCAGAGAGCATCCGAAAGTTCTTAAGGTGAACTACCCCGGACTTCCGGAACATCCGGGACACGAAGTGGCAAAGAGACAGATGAAGGACTTCGGCGGTATGATTTCCTTCGAGATAGACGGGGACCCGGTTAAGTTCGTCCAGTCCACCAGGGTATTCACTCTGGCCGTCTCCCTCGGTGGTGTGGAAAGCCTGATAACGAGCCCCTCCACCACCACCCACCCCGAAATCCCCGACTTCATAAAAGAGGCAATAGGGTTCAGGGACAATCTCATCCGGATATCGGTTGGAATCGAGAATGTGGAGGACCTCATAGAGGACCTGAAGCAGGCACTGGAAAAACTATGATTGCGGCCCTCGTATTGGCAATAGACACCTCTGCCATAGTGGACAGCCTGACGGTGGAAGCGGCGGAAGCATTGAAGGTCAAAGTCAGCAGGAAGCGGGTACGGGTCTCCATAGAGGAAAGGCCATATTACTACATCGTGAACCTATATCTGCCGCCCCCCGGGGGCGGCTTCAACGAATCCCACCTCAGGAGATTCCAAAACTACCTTATAAAAGAGCACAGAATGTTCGCAAAACCCATTACCATAGGGAAATTCACATACCTCAAATTTTCAGGGCTGTGGCATGATCACATACTGCAGGAGGGAAGCGCCCGAATAATGAGGGACTCCCTCTATATCCGCTTCTATCTGGCCAGAACTCTGGACAGATTCATTCCTGCAGAGAATTTCGTCAAACTGGTGAGGGAAGTGGCAGGCAGTAAGGTGGTGGCCATAGGGCTGGACAATGTAGAGCTGAGGAAGGCCGGTGCCTTTACAGTGGTAAGCATGAGGCATCCTCTCGTAATAAGAAAGGATGTAAGTGTGCAGGAGTTCCGGGATTCCCTCCTCAGCACCATAAACTCCATCAGCGATAGATTCGACCCGGAGGACTCCGCCTTCGTAAATGTGAACCTGAAGGGAAAGATTTACCGTAAACTTTGGATAGAGCTGGGAATCGATGGGGAAGAAAGCATCTACAGGTACGGAGGTATAGATATCAGGGTGGTCGAGTGAGCGTATGAAGAGGTGGATCTGGACAGCCGTCCTTCTGGCTGGATGCTCGTCTTTCGAGCAGGTAATAGTGGATGCACGCGCCTACTTCAACACATTCTATAACCTGCAGAGCGAATTCAACAGGGGAGAATACTATTACCACCTCGGACAGTACATAAAGGCCAAATCCCATTACATGAAAGTGGAGGCCAAAGGGTCAAGAATTCTCCAGCTGCACAGGGATTCCAGGTTCGTGGACGATGCGATTTATATGATGGCGGTTTCGTATTCGAGGCTGAAATCCTATACCAAAGCAGAGAAGAAATTCCGGGAATTCTTCACATACTTCCCCGGGAGCCCCCTGCGCTGGAAGGTATATCTGGAATACGGAATTATGCTCTACGATATGAAGCGGTACGATGAGGCAGAGAGATACCTCAGGCAGGCCCTCGAGAGCGAAGACAGAAGGATAAAATACCGGTCCAGACTATACCTTGCCAAAATCCTGATAAACAGAAAGGAGTACGAATCGGCTATAAGGATTCTGGAAGAACTCCTTCGGGAAAGGGCAGAGAATCGGGAACTCCTGCTCACTGCCGCGGATGTGTACCTCAAGCTGGGCAATACACAGAGAGCAAAGGAGCTCGTGCAGGAGTACATAAGCGACCCCCGCATTTCGGACTCCCTGAAGAACAGCGCCCTCAGGCTCCTTGCCCTTGCCTACATTAAAGAGGGCAATTACGACGAAGCCTACAATACCCTGGAGAGCATGGTGGTGAGGGACAGCACTCCCCAGTATTTCGCTGTCCGGCTCGAAATGGGGAAGCTTCTTCTCATGAAGGGGGACACGCAGGGGGCAGAAGATGTATTCCAGTACATTTCCGAGGTTTCGAAGGATACAGCGAAGTTCTACAGCTATTATTATCTGGGACTGATTGAGGAGAACAGGGGCAACTTCGAGGGGGCCCTGAGCTATTACGAAGATGCTTCCAAAATGGGTCTCAGGATAGCACAGGAGCGGAAGGAGGCCCTGGTTAGAATCAAATCCGTGGAGAATGAAACCGACCCCGTGAAGATATACAGGGTGGCGGAGATCATGTACCTGAACATGAATAAGCCAGCCATAACCCTGGACATGCTCAGAAAAGTGCTCCAGAACAGCCCTCCCCCCTGGCTGGAGAAGAAGACCCTCCTGTTCATGACCTACATCTTTGCGAGGGATATGGGAATGGAGGACTCCGCCCGGTACTACCTGCAAATTCTCAGGAACAAATACCCGGCCAGCATCTACTCCAGGATTGGGGAGACCTATCTATCCAGAGCTCCCTGGTACAGGACCATCCAGGAATGAAGAATAGAACTGCCTGTAAAAGAGGCGGAAATCCTCCACAATGTGCTCACGGAGACGGGGATTCCTGAATACGCTTGCCGGATGATAGGTGATGATGAGGGGGATGCCGTAAATGGATTTCAGCACCCTCCTCCTGTAATCCCGGAGGGTTATGATTCTCTTCCTGCCGAGGAGCACCGTGCCGGAGAATCTGCCCAGAGACAGGATAGCCGGCGGCCTGATAATCTCCACCTGTCTGTCGAGATAGGGCCTGCACGCTTCGATTTCCTCCGGACGGGGGTTCCGGTTGTTCGGAGGTCTGCACTTGACAACATTGGTAATGAAGAAGTGATTTCTCTCCATGCCGGCCTCCGCAAGAATCTCATTCAGAAGACGACCCGCCTGACCCACGAAGGGCCTCCCCTGAATGTCTTCCTGCCTTCCCGGGGCTTCCCCCACCATCATAAAAGGGCCATCCCCTTCCCCAAAAACCGCTCTGGTGCGGGAGGTATGGAGGGGGCACCTGGTGCAATCTTCCACCTGCTTCCTCAATTCTTCGAGAAGCAGATTCATCTATTGGCCTCCAGAAACCTCAACCTGCCCACATATATCCTTCCGGAAACATAATCGCTGAAGTATATGGTATCGCCCCTGAGGAATATGCTGGATATTTCATAGGGGGTCCTCAGGAGAACCTCCCTTTCGTATATCTCCTGTTTGAATCGGCGGTACAGGATGATTTCACCGCTGTCGAAAGAAATAAGGAACCCATCCCCCATGATCTTCAAATCGGTGGGGCGGGAAGAAAAATAGATGAGGGGCTCGAGGTTCATATAATTGAGGCCCTCATAGACCGGATAAAGGCCATAGACGCTGTCCCTTACGCCGCTTAAAATCCAGGGGACGCCGGAGCTGTCCACATCTATGGCGATGGGGCTCTTAAAACCCGTGGAATATGCGTAAAGATTGCGTCCATCTATATCGAGCCTGAAAATCCTCCCGCCGAACCGAAACTGCCATACACCCTCGAGGGCCATGTATATGTACCCGCCGGCAGTATCCAGAGTAAATGTGTTGTTATTTCCAGTCACGGGAACGAAGTCAACTATCCTGAGTCTTCCCGATGGAAAGATGGCATCCAGATATTTCCCATGCATGACGAACACGGTATCCCCCAGGAATTCCATCTCCATCGCCGGCTGGCCCAGACCCTTCATAAAGACGAGGGGGGTATCGTTCAGGTCCTTGTAAAGCCATATCTTTCCATTGAGGCTGAGCACAAAAATCCTTCCATCACTATCCACATAGATATCCACCGGGCGGGGAACCCCGGCAAGGGTGGAATCGAAGAAAGTCAAAAGCCAAATCATATTATATTCAGAAGATGACCCAGCTTCTCCTTTTTCGTCCTCAGGTACTTTTCGTTGTGGGGATTGGGCTTCATCTGAACGGGAATGCGCTCCACCACCTCTATCCCGTATCTGGTCAGGTCCACTATCTTACTGGGATTGTTGGTCATAAGGCGAATCCGACTGATTCCCAGATCCCTCAGGATCTCGAAAGCGGGCTCGTAATTTCTCAAATCTGCTTCGAATCCCAGCTGGTGATTGGCTTCCACCGTATCCATTCCCATATCCTGAAGGTAATAGGCCCTTATCTTGTTCGCAAGGCCAATTCCCCTCCCCTCCTGACGCAGGTATATGAGCACCCCTCCCTCCTGGCCAATCTTCTGCAGAGCGTACTCCAGTTGCTCTCCGCAGTCGCACCTGAGGGAACCGAACACATCCCCCGTCAGGCACTCGGAGTGGACCCGGACGAGTACGGGCTCCTCGAGGGGTTCCCGGATCAGGACAGCATGCTCCTTATCTCCTTCCCTGTAAACCCTTATCCGGAATTCCCCGTATCGGGTCGGCAGTTTTGCCTCCGATTCAAACTTTACCATGGAACACCATCTCCGCCCTGTACGAGCTCCTCACGAGAGGACCGGAGAACACTTCCCTGAATCCGAGTTCCAGAGCCCTGTCCCTGTACCACTGGAATTTCCGGGGCGGAACATATTCCACAACGGGAAGGTGCTTCGGGCTGGGTCTCAGGTACTGCCCCAGCGTCAGGATGTCCACCCCCACGGCCCTGAGGTCCCTCATCGCCTCCAGAACTTCCTCCTCCGTCTCTCCCAGTCCGAGCATGATGGAGCTCTTCGTGAGGATGTCGGGCTTGATTTCCTTTGCACTCTTGAGAACGAAGAGGGATTGCTCATAGCTGGCCCTCGGGTCCCTGACTCTGGGAGTGAGGCGCCTCACAGTTTCTATATTGTGGGCATAAACCTCAAGACCGGACTCCACGACGACCTTTATGGAATTCACATTCCCCTGGAAATCGGGGGTGAGGGCCTCCACTATCACATCGGGCATCACCTTTTTAATGTATTTTATGACGCGGGCAAAGTGAAAGGCTCCCCCATCGGGGAGGTCGTCCCTGTCAACGCTCGTGAGAACCACATATCTGAGATTGAGCTGCCTTATGGTCTCCACAACATGAAGGGGCTCCAGGGGATCCAGCCATCCTCCGGGATTTCCCGTCTTAACCGCACAGAATCTACATCCCCGGGTACATGTATCACCCATAATCATTATGGTGGCGGTTCCATGTGACCAGCACTCCCCGATATTGGGACACCTCGCCTCCTCGCAAACGGTAAATAGCCTGCGGGATCTGAGGGCATTCTTCACCTGACCATAAGTGCCATTGGTGGACAGCTTGATCCGGAGCCACTCCGGTTTCTTTTCCACGGGCATATAGGAAATTTTACAGGGATGGAGACTTAAGTCCACCCAGCAATCCTCCCATCGTCCGGAAAGGGATTTCGAAAGTCCCCTTCAGGGCCTCACCTGCCCCTTCAAATCCCTGGAATACCTGTCGGCAATGCGAATTGGCTCTGGAAGTCGAAATCCCCTCGTTGTCATAAGGGTAGCCCTGACGACGCTCTCCAGGTCCGTTCTGTGGCCCGGCGAGACGAAAACCGGCCGGACATTATCCCTCGTCCTCAGAGCATACCCGACCACTTCCCCATCGTGCACTATGGGACTTCTGCAACCCCTTCGAGAGCAGGGCTCCCGATACCTCCCCGTCAGGAGCTTCTTGGCAACCCCCATGGTGGGTACATCCAGGAGAACCCCTATATGGCTCGCAATGCCCAGCCGCCTGAAATGGGATATGCCGTGCCCATCCACCATTATGAGATCCGGCCTGTTGTTGAGTTTTTCGTAGGCCTTCAGCACATTGGGAGCCTCCCGGAAAGCAAGGAGACCGGGAATATAAGGAAATTCCACCTCCGAAACCGCATACTCCACCTCCACCTCCCTCATCGTGGCAAATTCCAGGACCACGATAACGGAGAGTATGAGTTTCTCTCCAATAAAAGCCGAGTCAGCCCCCGCCACCAGCTCCACATGGTCGAAATCTACGGGCTCGAGGATGACTTTTCGGGCCAGCTTTCTCTGCTCCTGTTTGTACCTCTCTACAAGCTCTGCAGGAACCTTCTCTGCATTCCTCCTGAAGTAGGCCATAATTACCCCCTACCTGGGCTGGATTCCCTCCACTATGTTGATTTCATCGAGCTCCCTGTCGCTCATGGCCGCATAGGGAATCAGACCCGCATCCATGGACCTCTCCGTAAAGTCCCTTATCCTGTCGAGATTCTCCCCATCGTGGCCGCTTCCGTCATCCACATAATCCACGACCAGGACCATCGCTCCCTTCTGTACGAAAGGCCTCAGATACTTCATCCTCTCCTCCACCCACTGCGAATCGATGGGAGCAGTGCCATCGTAGAAAAGATCCTCCACAGCCCATCCGGATATAAAGTCCCCGAGGGTGCCATCGTCCCACTCCACGATTCTTTCCCCATTTTGAAGCAGTATGATGAAGGAATCACCTGCCCTCTGGCGCACATATTCCGATATCTCCCTTATAAGTGCGAGCATGCGGCCGGCAGTCTCCTCCTCCCCCAGGGAATCGGCCCAGTATTCGAATTCATCCACCTTATCCAGATAAATGCCGGCAAAACCCTGCTCAATAATCCTGTCCAGATATTCGAATACGATGTTCCTCCATCCCTCATCCCAGTAGCGGACAGCATAATTTCCCGGCCACCGGGGATTCTCCGGACCCAGCCACGGGGGAGGGGACTCGTACCATGTCGTGTCCCAGTAAAATCTGTAATCCTCTGCCTCCCCGATGCTTAAATAGGCGAGGG
>JALSOK010000085.1 GCA_026986535.1 Caldifarciminota bacterium | reverse complement strand
TCTATCCCCCAGTTTGGATAGTACGCGGAATTTATGGCCTCCAGCGGGTTCAGTTTTAGATAGGTTTCATCGAACACCACTCCGAGCATCTCATTCAGTTCCCGAATTATCTTTTTCGTATTCATCTTTTATCCTCCTGATTTCTTCGAGCAATGCATCCACCAATTCTTCTTCCCTCACCCTCTTTATGGGCTTGCCTTTGCGGAATACCACCCCCGATTTCAGTCCGGATGCTATGCCCACATCGGCCATACGGGCCTCACCGGGCCCGTTGACTTCGCAACCCATTACGGCCACCTTTATGGGAAGGGTTTCGTTTTCGAGGGCTTTTTCCACCTTCTCCACGAGGTGCATCAGGTCCACCTTTGTCCTTCCGCATGTGGGACAGGCTATTATGTTGGGGCCCCTGGAGCGGATTTCGAGGGCCTTCAGTATCTCCCATGCGGCCTTTACCTCTTCCACGGGATCCGCCGTCAGCGAGACTCTGAAGGTGTCTCCGATTCCCTGATACAGGAGGGAGCCTATCCCTATGGCGGATTTTATGATTCCGGTTTTCGGGGGACCTGCTTCCGTCACCCCCAGGTGGAGGGGGAAGTCCGTCAACTTCGAGAGTTTCGTATAGGCCTCTATCATCTGGGGAACGATGGCGCTCTTTACCGATACGACTATGTCTTCGAATCCCTCATCGATGAAGAAGTTGATCCACCGAACAGCGCTTTCCACGAGGGCATCTGCCGTCACACCTCCGTACCTGTCTATCAGCTCCCTTTCCAGAGAGCCAGCGTTAACCCCTATCCTTATCGGAATGCCGTTGGCCTTGGCCGCCCTTATTACCTCCCTGACCCTCTCCTTTCCACCTATGTTCCCCGGATTGATCCTTATCTTGTCCACTCCGGCATCGGCCGCCATAAGGGCTATTTTGTAATCGAAGTGGACATCGGCCACTATGGGAATCTGCCCATCCACCTGCCGGATTATCTCCCTGAGGGGATCGATGTGCCTGCGGGTGGGAACGGCCACCCTCACTATTTCACATCCGGCATCTTTTAATTTGAAAATCTGCTGTACAGTTGCGTCCACATCTTCTGTTTTCGTGGTGGTCATGGACTGGACTGCAATTGGATTGTCGCCTCCAATGGAGAGTTTACCTATTCTTACGACTCTGGTTTTCCTGCGCTTAATGGGTTCGTACATTTGCCAATAATTTTATAGGGAATAGAGCGATTTCAGTACCGGGGTATTGGCGGTTTGAACTGAAGTAGCGCATCCATCGGGTGTTAAAATTTCGTTAATTGTTAAAGTATTCTGATACTTGAAGTTGATCCCAAAATCCTTTAAACTTGTCTTACCAATAAAGTGTTCAAAAAGGGGGAAAACCATGATTGGTGTTGCAGACATGCTCAGGGAGATGGTGGATTCCCTGAGAATGAAAGTCTCTGGAGTGAGGGGGGTGGTCCTTTCCACCTATGAGGGGCTTCCCATAGTTTCGAGTTCCGGAATGGAGGAAGTGGAGTCCCGGATTTCCGCCATGATTTCTGCCCTCTCGATTCTTGCGGATAAAGTGGGCGGGGAGCTGGATACGGGTGAGATGGAAGAGGTATCCGTAGGTTTCGGGGACAGCAGGATGTTCTGCTATAGGATCAGCGACGATGCAATAATGGCAGTAATTGCAGATAAGGATGTCAATATGGGAATGCTCTCCATAGTAATCCCCCGCTTCCTTGCAAAGCTCAGGGAGGTTCTATATGGCTGAGGGGGGCGGTTCATTGCCCCGCCATATCGAAAACCACGCTCTGAAAACCCATCGATAATACGAGGTTCCGCAGGAAGTCCCGGGCCCTTTTTCGCGTATCCTCGATTATACCGCTTCTGAGGGCTTCCTCGAGGATTCTCTCCTGTGCCTCCCTGTACAGTCGGTTCAGGATCTCTTCGTCTCCATTCATCGCTATATCCATGAGGCTCATGTTCAGGTCGTACAGCCTGGTTTGGTCGTGGTTGATCCTGTAGTTGCACACTTCCGGCCGGGGCAGTTTTACCAGTACAGTGTCCCCCTTTATCCGGATTCGCTCCCCCATGCCGGACAGGTCGATGCATCCGTATGCCTCTCCGGATATTACGAGTAGGGCTCTGGTTCTGGTCAGCAGGGGAATGGAACCCTTTTCTAAAATCATTATGTCCTTTATTCGATACTTAACCAGCTCCAGCTTCTGAAGGGCTTCCACTTTTTCGATGAGGGTCCTGTGAAGGGCTTTCCTGGACTCTATCTCGTTCCATGTCCGGATTAAGCCGGCGGCCGCATAGAGCAGAATCCCCAGTCCCACTCCGATGAGAAAGCTCTTCTTCACGGTGAAATTTTAGGGTTTTCCAGTTTTTCTAAATCGAATGCCGGAACTCATGGATTTATGATAATGGCTGTGAAAATCTTATGAAATTTTTCGACAGGCTATTCCACACTGTTCAAAACTACCTTAAGGTGTTTCTTTTCAATCACATATCGGCTCTTCGACATTCTTCTGGATGCATTCGCGGAACTTGCGGGCCCTTTCGACTCTGTGCTTCTTTCTCTCTTCTGCTTCGTGCCATCTCCTCTTTTCGTGCGGTTGCCAGGGGTTGAAGGGGATGAGGGGCTGTGTGGATACCATGGAGATGTACGAGGAACTCACTTTCTCTAACTGTCCGGTGTACTTTTCCTCCCGCAGGACCTTTACCCCTATTTCCATGGATTTTCTTCCCACATGGTTT
>JALSOK010000084.1 GCA_026986535.1 Caldifarciminota bacterium | reverse complement strand
AGTATAAAGGCCCTTTATTTTCGAACACCTCTGGCCCTGTATGTCCGGCGGCTGGAAAATTTAAATCCTGGAATCTCCTCCCTGTAGAGGAGAACCATCTCCCTCGCGCCTTCCCCAATCGCCACTTCCAGCACCTTCATAAAGGCATACATCTTCAAATCATCCTCAAGGGGCGATGGTCCTCCCAGATGCCACAGATACGCCCTGTCCCCATGGATAAAGAATATGGCACATGCCTCTTCATCCACGCAGTAAATCCGCAGAATACCGGCACTGGTAGTAATGGATAGAAGGTCCCCCACGAAGGGATGGATCTCATGGGGAAGCAGATACATGCCCGAAAGAACCATGAGCTCCGGAAGATTCCACTTTTCGATTCTCCTGAATTCCTTCTTCCTGCCCATTTTCCTGAGAATCCTCACCATCCTGTCCCTTTTCCTCGAGCGGTATATGAGAGAATCGAGGGAATCGGGCAGGGGCAGGTATTCTATAGCAGAGACCTCCTCCACCTCCGCCCCATAGACATCCCGCAGGATGCGGAACGTGGGGCTGGATTCGAGGATAGGGCCCAAAGAAAAATCCACATCCGAAAGGATCTGACCGAGAATCTCCTCCCTGTAGCCGTTATCCGAAATAATGTCGAAGTAAGGGGTTATGGGTTCATATACGGGAAAAGTAAGGGCATCTCCATCGTCTTTCAACAAGGCATATCCAACCGCCCTCGAACCATCCAGAAACTCCACAGCCAGCGCATTGTCATCCCTGTATATGTCATAGAAAGGAATCTGGAAATAGGGGGAGAGGACAAAATCGGAACCCGAAAGTAAAAGCCAGCGATCGAACCTGTCCAGAAGCTCCTCGGAAGAAAGCTCTCTTCTGGTAATCATAAACTTACACCACTGACGCAGGAATATTTTAAAGGAGGCATCCGGAGCATTAAACAGACATATTCCCGCAAACACCACATGCCGTTATTGATGAAAATTTCAAGACCCGGCCATAAGGGCATCCTCAATGGCCACCAGCTGTCTCAAAAGCTCTTCCACTCTGTCCAGAGGAAACTGAGTCATGGGGTCCGAAAGGGCCTTTTCGGGCTCGGGATGAACCTCCATGAACAGGCCATCGATTCCCACAGCAACTGCCGCCCTCGCAAGGTAGGGAATCAGTTCCCTGTCCCCTCCCGAAATTCCCCCCTTTCCGGATGGGCGCTGAAGGGAATGGGTGGCATCGTAAACCACTGGATAACCATACTGCCTCATGATGGGAATGCCCCTGAAATCCACTACGAGATTATTGTACCCGAAAATATACCCCCTCTCCGTAATCCAGATGTTCCTGTTTCCCGTGCTCTCTATCTTCTCGATGATGGATTTCACATCCCACGGCGCGATAAACTGCCCCTTCTTCACATTCACAGTTTTACCCGTTCTTCCAGCCTCAAGGAGGAGGTCCGTCTGGCGGGAGAGGAATGCAGGGATCTGTATTATATCCACCACTTCCGATACGGGCTTCACCTGCCAGGTCTCATGGACATCCGTCAACACCCTGACCCCGAACCTGGATTTTACATCCGCCAGTATCCTGAGCCCCCTTTCCAGACCCGGTCCCCGGTAGGATTTTATGGAAGTGCGGTTGGCCTTATCGTAAGAGCTCTTGAAAATGTACTCTATTCCGAGCCTCTGCGTAATCTCCTTCATTTTTCCGGCCACTTCGAAAGCCAGCTCCTCGCTCTCCAGAACGCAGGGTCCCGCTATAAGGAAAAAACGCCTCTTTTTGGGAAACCTCACTTCCATTGCACGAGGTCCTCCTTCTCCCCGTCCAGCCTGTTAACATAGCGGGCCATAACGAAAAGGAGATCCGACAGCCTGTTGATATATTTCAGGGCAGAGGGGTTCACTTCCTCCTCCTTCATCAACGATACAACCCGCCGCTCCGCCCTCCTGCATACAGTCCGGGCATAGTGCAGGAGAGCCCCCGCCTTCGATCCCGAGGGCAGTATGAAATCCCTGAGAGGCTCGAGGGTGGAATTCAGTTCGTCGATCCACTTTTCCAGCTTTTCCACCATATCCGGAGAGACCCTTACGGCCCTCTCGAAGGTCATGGGAGTCGCAAGATCAGACCCCACTTTGAAAAGGTCATTCTGAACCTCCCTGAGGATGGAGTCTGCCCTTTTATCACCCACATAAGAGCGGGCAAATCCGATGAGGGAGTTTAGCTCATCCACTTCCCCATAGGCCTCCACCCGGACCGAATCCTTCCAGACCCTCTCCCCGCTTACAATCTGCGTCCTGCCGTCGTCCCCCTGACGGGTATAAACACGGGTTATTCTCATACCAAAATGTTAATCCCAGAGGGCTTTAAAATTGCAAACAACTTGCAAAAAGGAGGTGAAGTATGTATAAGCTGGTAAAAGAAACCCTGCAAAAGACCGGGGAGCTGATGATCAAGATGTCGGATGGGGAGACTTTCGAACTCCATCTCCACAATGTAAAATTCCACGACGATAAGGAGTTGATAGAAATAGATGGAGGGGACGAGACTTACTGGCTCAACGGCAACGAAGTCATATACATGTGGATCCACAGACACGCCAAGGAGTAATGGAAAAGGGAGGGGCTCCCCTCCCATCATCTTATGACAATCTCCACCGAACCTTCAGTATCCTGACACTGTCGGCATCTGCATACTCGAGAGGAATCCAGTGAAGGGGGACAGGAGTATCGAAAAAGTGCATTCCGACTCTCGCACTGCTCGAAATTGCAGGTATTCCGAAAACTATTATATC
>JALSOK010000083.1 GCA_026986535.1 Caldifarciminota bacterium | reverse complement strand
TCGTAATCTGGGCGAAAGGCAATTTGCACCGGTGTATGCAGAGTATGTACCCTATCCCATGGGGCTGGCAGCAGCAGATGTGGACAACGATGGGGACATGGACCTCTATGTGGCATCTTACACGGACGGAACCACAACCGAAGACAGTACCATATATGCCATAGTGAACGAAGGTGGAGGTCTATTCGTCCTCCACACTACAGATATTCCCCGCCGCAGCTATTTCGGAACAGGGGCAGGGGATCTCAACGGGGACTTCAATTCGGACCTTCTGGTGAGGGCCGGTACCATGGGAGAAGATGATCCATATAGAGAAGGCCTTTACTGGTACGCTGTCAACCTCGCCTATCCCGATTCCGCCGTCATCATCTCCAACAAACTGGATGCCACAGGTCCCACAAACGATGGGAGCTTTGCCCTCGATTCCATCGTCGTTGTGGGGAAGAAACTTGCAAATGCAGACCTCTATATAAGATATGCCAGAAACGAAACAGACCTAAATAACCAGAATTGGGCTCTTACATCCACTTCCAGCATACTTACCTGCTCCCTGAATACCGATGAAACCCGGTTCGCGTGCACCCTTCCCGAGTCCACAATGGTGGAATTCATCCAGTATAAACTGGTCCTGCACAGCATAAACTCGGATACGGATCCCTACGGCGATGAAACCCCCTATGTGGACAGCGTAATCTTCGTATTCGATGAGAATGTCACCCCCGTGTACCAGCCCGAATATGGCCTCACCGGTCGGCTGACCATGGAAGTCTACGACATCAGGGGAAGGCTCATCATGAGAAAATCGGTGGAAGACACCCGTGCCGTGCCCCCTCAACTGATCAGACCCGGCATCTACCTCATCATACTCAGGGACCGCAGGGGACTGGTGGAGAGGAAGAAGATACTTCTGAGGTAAGGGCCCTGTGGCCCTTTTCAGGTTTTCGAAGACTCAACTAAATTCTATGAGATGCATGTTATTTATGCACCGTACTTTACAGGAAGGTGCATTTTTCTTTAAAATTTCTGCATGAGAAGAACACTGTTCGCTGTTGCCGCTCTTGGAATGTTCTTTACCATGGTGGGCCGGGCCGGTGCCGTGCCCGCGTTCGCCCGTCAGTATCATCTCTCGTGCAGTACATGTCATGTGGCATATCCAAAGCTCAAACCCTTCGGAGAGGACTTTATAGCAAACGGATATGTGCTGGGGGGGATGCAGGACAGGGCATACGATGACCAGGTCATAGACGATGTCCTGAATCTCTTCAAGAAACCGCCCATTGCCATGAGATTCATGCACTACTTCGACACCAACATCGACTTCAAAAACAAAACCGCCTTTGCCGACTTCAAGACCCCCTGGATCGTGAAACTCCTGACGGGCGGAGCCATAGGGGAGAATGTGAGCTTCTATGCGTACACCATCTTCGAGAAGGGAGAAGCCCCATTCTTCGAGGACGCCTGGGTGGACATTCACAATGTACTGCCCTTCTCCATAATGATAGGGCAGTTCCAGATTTCGGACTTCATGTTCCCCAGGGAGCTCAGGCTCACCCGCTCCGACTACTACATCTACAAGCTCAAGGCCACGAACCTCAATGCCAACCTTACCTACCACAGGGGAATTGTGTTTGGGATTTCTGATCTCAATGTGGGTGTTGTGAATGGCAACGGCATAGGTCCTGCCGAGGGTGGAAACTACGATACGAATAACAACAAGTGGTTCTTCGGACACTACGCAATTCCCGTTGACTTCCAGCTGGGCCTCTTCGCCCTTTACGGAGACGATGTGGATACGCTGAACAATGCACTTAAGCTCTACAGAACGGGGATAGACTTTGCAAAGAACTTCGGTAATTCATACCTCTTCGCCCAGATCATGTACGGATTCGACAACGATAACACCAACGCCTTCTACGGTGGATTCATCGGGCTGGACTATGTGAAGGACGACATGAACATCATATCCTTACTGCTGAACATCATCGAGGCCCCATCCGGGTCGGCCTACTATGCGAAGCGCATGTACACCTTCTCATTCACATACTCCCACTACCTCTACAGGAACGCCAAGGTGATATTCGAGACGGAATACGACTTCCTGAACAACAGAGCACTGCTGACCCTGGGTGCAGACTACGCCTTCTAATACCTGAATGCGGGGATTTTTCCCCGCTAAGATATATCCACCCCCGCCTGCCGGAGCATCTCGTAGAACTCCTCCTCCGGAACTATTCTGACTCCGTATCGCTGGGCATCCCTGTACTTTCTGCCCGGATTCTTCCCCACCACGACCATATCGGTGCTTCTGGAAACGCTGGAAGTAACCTTTGCCCCCAGGCTCTCCACTATTTTCTTCGCCTGACTCCGGGTCAGTTTCTCCAGTTCACCGGTAAACACCACCCTCTTCCCGGCGAAGGGACTCTCCTTCACCTCCTCCCCTTCTTTCTCAACGGGAAGGACTTCCACCCCATTCCGGAGCATCTTTTCTATGACGCTCCTGTTCTGGGGGTTGCGTATGAAAGTGACGATGTTCTTTGCCAGCTGGGGCCCTATCCCCCTGATGGAAAGCAGTTCCGATTCGGTGGCATTGAGGAACCTGTCCAGGGTTTTAAAATGCTCTGCCAGGAGGCGGGCAGTCTCCTTCCCCACACCAGGAATGCTCAGAACGGTAATGAACTTATCCAGGGGAATGCGCCTTGCCCTCTGAATCTGCTCGTACAGTTTCGTGGCAGAGCGGACAGCATAACCGGGAAGCTTCATTATATCCCTGGGAGTGAGGGCGAACAGGTCCGCCGGATCCTTCACCAGACCATGCTTCACCATTGCATTGGCAGTGGATTCACCCAGCCCCTCGATTTCCAGCACCTTGGCCATATATTCCAGCTGTCCGGCCTGCTTTGCCGGACACGCCATGTTTATGCATTTGAGATAGGCCCCCTCCTTCACTACAGGCCCGCCGCAGACGGGACACCTGTCCGGCGGCTCTATGGGCTTTGTATCGGGAGGACGCCTTTCCTTTATAACAGTCGTGATTTCGGGTATCACATCACCGGCACGGCGGACATATACCCAGTCCCCCACCCGAACATCCATCTGCCTCACCTGATCGAAGTTATGAAGAGATACGCGGGAAACCACCACTCCACCCACCTCCACGGGCTCCAGTATGGCCACCGGCGTGATGATTCCCGTCCTTCCCACCTGATAAACCACATCCTTTATCCGGGTGGTCCTCTCCACGGGCTTGAACTTGCCGGCTATAGCCCATCTCGGATGATGGGATGTGGCCCCAAGCCGCTCCTGTATGGAAAGCTGGGCCACCTTCACCACGATTCCATCCATCTCGTAGTCGAAGGAATCCCTCTTTTCCTCCATTTCCCGGTAATACCTGACAACTTCCTCAATATCACTGCATCTCTTTCGGGGCCGGGAGGTTTTGAATCCGAAATTGTCCAGGGTATCCAGAATCTGGCACTGGTCTTCGAAGGATATACCCTCATAGTAGCCCACACCCCATGCTATGAAGGTGAGGGGCCTACTGGCCGTAATGGAAGGGTCCAGCTGTCTGAGGGAGCCCGCGGCCGCATTTCGGGGATTGGCAAATGTCCTCCCTCCCTCCCGGAGCAGCCTTTCGTTGAGTTCCTCGAAATCCCTTCTGGATATGAGGACCTCCCCCCTGACATCTATACGAACAGGGGGAGAATCTACCCTCAACCTGAGAGGAATGGTCCTGATGGTCTTTGCATTGGCAGTTACATCCTCCCCCTTCGTCCCATCGCCGCGGGTTATGGCCCTGACGAGAATCCCATTCTCATAGACCAGCTCGAGGGAGGTGCCGTCGAACTTGGGTTCGGCGCAGAATTCAGCATCGGGGAACTGGTCCTTTATCTTCCTGAGCCACTGGCGCAGTTCATTTTCGTTCATCGCATTCTCAAGGGAGAGCATGGGAATTCGGTGGGGGGCCTCTCTGAAGCCTTCAGCCACTTTGCCCCCAACCCTCTGGGTGGGAGAATCGGGACGGATGATCTCCGGATAGTTCTTCTCTATCTCCTCCAGTTCCCTCTTCAGCCGGTCATACTCGGCATCGGACACCAGGGGCCGGTCCAGGACATAGTAATAGTAGTCGTATTTGTTGAGCAAATCCACCAGCTCATTGTATCTCCTGAGTACTTCCTTCGGAACTGCCATCGTTTAATTTTAATCCAGATCAGGAATCGACCCCGTCATCCTCCCCATACAGCTCCAGCATTATCTCGTAAGCCCTCCTGAGATGGGGAATAACGATGGAACCACCAACGATAAGGGCGATGCTCATTGCTTCCACCACCTCATCCCTGGAGACCCCCGACCTGTGGGCCTGCACCATGTGGTATGTTATGCAATCATCGCATCGAAGGACCAGAGAGGCCACCAGACCCATGAGCTCCCTGTACTTTGCCGGTATCGCACCATCCCTGTAAACCTGAGAATCCAGGCTGAAGAACCTCTTCGTAACCTTATCGGTGTTTCTCAGAACCAGATCATTCAACCTTTCTCTTTCCTTCCAGAACTTTTCCCACTTCTTCATCTGACCGAAAAGGTTAAGGGAGGGGAAGCCCTCCCGATTCAGAAGACGGGAACTCTGTACACTCCGCCGGAAACCCTCAGCAGATAAATCCCCGAAGGCAGTTCGATATGGGCATCGCCCTGAACCCTGAAGCTTTTCACCAGTCGACCGGAGGGGGAGAAGATCCTGACCGTTTCCCCAAAGGATGCGGGAACCTGAAATCTTCCAATGGTAATCCTG
Source organism: Caldifarciminota bacterium (assembly GCA_026986535.1). Lineage (GTDB taxonomy): Bacteria > Hydrothermota > Hydrothermia > LBFQ01 > DSFT01 > S143-66. The sequence goes on along the minus strand of JALSOK010000083.1, from coordinate 6,406 downwards.
TATTGCTTTTCCTCCGGACTGGCCACAGGCAGATATCCAGGGTCATACTGGATCTTTATAACCAGCCACCTGCTGTCCACCGTCTTGGGATACCCCGATGCAGGGCAGGGGTCAGTGTAATTCACCAGTCCCCTCTCCACATTCAGGCTATAACTCAGGGTTCTTCCATTCTCACCGTACAGGGTGACGGTGAAGGGGTTATAGGTGCTGAGATTTCCCGCATCATCATACAGATAAACCGCAAGAGGGTACCACATGTGGAGCGAATCGTAATAGACCGTGGAGACGGGCTCCCAGTGGAAGGACCAGAGGGCATCGGTGGTATTCAATTTATCCAGGGTGGTGTATGCTCCCCATGCATCCGCTATGCGCACGGAATCTATGGAAAGGATGGAAGTATTGCAGTCCAGATCCAGAGTCTGGACAACGACCGGCAGATAGTACTCCCCGTAGTATCCGTAAGTGTTCCCCGTTATAAGATTATTGTTTGCGGCGGAGAATATGGTATCGAGTTTGATATAGGAAGTGTCCATGTCCATGACCCGGAACTGATACATGAGGTCCTGAAATACGCTGTTGGTCACATGGATTTCGAAGAGGCTGTCATCCGCATATTCGCTCGCCAGTGCTTTCGAGCCGTAGAAATACTCCAGGGAAATACCATATCCACCGATATCCGTGGATGTGGAAGCCCCCTTCAGGACAGTATTGTCAATAAAGACACGGGAGCCTGCATTGGTCATCACTATATCCCACAGATCCCCCACCTCGAGATAAGACGAATCCACCACCGTGGAATCCATCCCCACCACGAGCATGGCCATATACAGGCCCAGGGAATAGACTTTTCTGAAGAGATTGCCCCTTCCCACAGGTCCCGAGTAGAGCGTATCTATATTGAAGGGGAAGGAATACCGGCCCATCCAGTGGCGCCTCACCTGAATGCCGGCAGTATTGACCAGAGAATCCAGATAGAAAGTATTGTAGGAACTGCTGTCATAAACCACGAGGCCTCCCCATACGAAGCTGGCCACATAATTCGAATCCACCCGATTGTAATCGCTCCCGTATAACAGCTGTATTCCACCGGTAGAGTCCTTGAGGTATGAAAAGGCCCACCTGTTAAGACGGACCCTGTTGGAATCGGAACTCTCCAGCGTTATCGCCATATACCTTCCGGCATCGGTGTAGAGTGTGCCGTTCATATTGGTGTTGGACCATATGTCCGAATTGTTGACCCGGGAAAGGTATATGAAATACCCCGATGTATCGGTTCCCAGAAGGGTATTGGACCCGATACTGCACCTATTGCATCCCGAGACAGCGATGGCAGTTGCCCCTCTGCCGTATATGTAAAAATCGTTGTACTCCACGAATACAGATTCGGGGACAGCCGGATTCACCTCCTCGTCGTATATCCCTATTCCCTGTCCCGTGCACTGGAAGGTGTTGTTCCTGACATAAGTATTCTTCCCGTTCATCACGAAGCGCAGACAGATTCCATCCGATACAATGGTGCTGTTGAGGACGGAATCCGGAGCCTCATTTCCATCGCTGTAGTACTCTATTCCCACACTTCCACCGCTGATGGATGTATTCCTCACGACCACCAGAGTATCGTAGTAGGAAGCAATTCCCCAGTATGGAGATGTCAGTTCGGAATTCCTTATCTCCACCTTCCCCCCATATGAATAAACGGCAAAGGTATCGGCAACGATGTAAAGGTTCCTCGCCTTCAGGTGGTACCGGGAGCTTATACCTGTCTTCCCGGAGCGAATGTATATGTTCCTCACCTCCAGATAAGAAGTCGCAAAAATACAGTCAGCGCCAAATCCACAAAATATAGAATCAACAGTAACATTTCCCGACAAATAGAGGGAATCGGAAACATAAATGGAAGAGTCAACAATAACAGAATTGACCGCAAAAGTCACGGTGTCATAACCCACCAGGAGATTGGACTCATCGGTTGCAGCCCTCAGACTGCAATATCCAGAAGAGGTTTCACAAATTCCATCCCCCGGATTGATATCTGGCTCATCCACAGAAGAGTTTACAACGAATGTAGCGCCAATGAGAACTATTTTCAGCATGCGTTAAATTTTATGCGCAGAACAACGCAGTTTCAACGATTAAAAACGAACTGAACACCTTGAACTTACCCTGCTATATTTCAAAACATCTCGAATCCCCCCTCCTCCCGTATAAATTTGCGCTTTACATTGACCCTGTCGAACAGATAGGTGAAAGAAAGGCTCAGACGCGGGTAGAAGGGCCTGCTCACGGATATTATTTCCTGCCCCCCGAAGAAGGAGGCCTGACGGACCTCGTATGTGTTCAGCATATTCCTGAAGGAGAGATTTATCCTCAATTTTCTGGAGAGGAACACACCCGCTCCCCCATCGAGGGAGAATATCCCCTCGACTCTGCTCACGGGGGTGGTGTATGGTCCCCTGTAGGTGGCTTTCAGCTCCAGAGCGGCAAAAGCCACCCTCCACTTTACACCCCCTTCCACCCTGTAGTAGAAGCCCGATGTCCCGGAACCAAAATCGTACATGTATCCCATAAAGTCCAGGTTCAGGGTTCTTCCCCCTGCCAGATTATATTCGAAAGAGGTCTCCAGCCCATAGGAGGAGCGGCTGCCCACATTGTCCACCCTGTAAACCACCACACCGCTGTCCAGGACACTGTAGCGCTCTATCACATTCCTGTCGTAGGAATAGAATGCATCGGCCGACAGATAGAGCCTTTCCCCGTATATGGAAAAGCCCCCTTCCGTCTTCTCGGAGTACTCTGGAAGCAGTCCGGGATTGCCTTCCATGGCCTCCCTTATCCCCCGCCAGATGCGAATGGGCAGAAGGGAAAAATCGCTGGGGCGATTGATCCTCTTCGAATAACTGAGCCTGTACTCCACATTATCCCTTTTTGCAAGGGCATGAAATGTGGGGAAGAGGTCCAGAGCCTCCACCACCACCCTGCCCCACTGGTCTGCGCTGGTGTAGATGTCCCTGTATGTGTATTCCCCTCTCAGGCCGGCCTTTAGCGTAAATATCCCTGCTCTCATGGTGTATTCGGAATATGCGGCGTGAATCAGCCTCCTGCCCCTTATGGAATACAGGTACCGCATGATAAGGGAATCAGCCGGAGAATAGTAGTCGAAACCCTCAAGGGAGCTGGATGTCCGCAGGTCCAGACGATACCCCATATCGAGACGGGACCCGCCGCCCGAGGCGTATGAAATATCCAGTCTCGTGCGATTCCTCTGCCCATTTCCAAAGGTCCTCATGTATTCGTTGTCCGTCCTGGTGGTGAAATTCTTATCGAACCCAAAACCACTGAAGTAAAGCATTGTCTCGAAGGTCCCCGTTCCTCTGTTCTGATAATCCAGGGTGAGAGAATATCTGTTTCCACCGAACTGACCATCGGTTATCGAATATGTGGTGTCTGTGGGAGTGATGTACATGGTCGTATTCCCGCCCATATACATGAATCTTCCTCCTCCCGCTTCCCCATTGAAGAAGTGCCTGTTTCTGTCATAATCGAATCCGGAATACAGGAAAAGGGGGATCATCTTCCTCCTCACCGTTCCATCGGGGGAGTACAGGAGAGTATCCCCTTCCTGAAGCGTAATTCGGTTGTAATTGCCGTAGTGGGCAAATATACTTCCCCTGCCTCCGGCATACAGATTCCATCTCCCCTCCTTTCGATTCATGAGAAAATTCAAACCCAGGTTATCGTAGGTCCCCAGCCTAAGGGAAACCATTCCCCCTCCCGTCGCAGATGCTGTGCGTCTTGTGATTACATTGACTATGGCATTTCCCTCTGGGTCGTATCGGGCAGAGGGATTGGTTATTATCTCGATTCTCTCTATCTGACTGACGGGGATGGACTGGAGTGCATCGGCGGGATCCATAACGGTGGGTCTCCCGTTGATAAGCAGAGTGAACTTTCCGCTCCCCCTTATCTTCACATTTCCCTCCATATCCACTTCCACCCCCGGAGCATTGCGCAGAACATCCACTGCACTCCCCCCCGCGGCCGTCATATCGGAGGATGGGGTAATGATTTTTCTATCCACCTCGTGGCGAATCCGCAGGGGTTCCGCCTCCACAACCTCCTCATCCATCCGGATAGCCGCCGGAGAAAGGGGAATATCCCCGAGATCCACAGAGGGGGGAAGTGCCCTGAAAGGCCCCACCCTTCTGCTCCTGAATCCAACGAAGTCCACGCTGATATAATAGGAACCCGGAGGGACAGTGAATCGGAAGCGTCCGCCCCGGCCCGTGTATGCTCCGTCCACCTGTGAAGAATCCTTCAGACGGTACAGGACCACAACAGCATATTCGATCGGCTCCCCATTAATAGAATCCACAACCCTTCCGATTATTTCCACCTGGGGCATCTGGGAAAGGATAAATACTGATAGCATGACTCAATTTTAAAACATCCAGTGAGTCAGTATGGAATTTTCTGAGATTCCTTATGCAAAGCCGGAATACAGGGGAAAAATTCCATGCGTCCATCGTCCAGTTCACTTCCGGGAATCGCCGGAAGTGATGGCCAGAAGCGATCACTACCTGTCTTTAAACATCTCTACCCTCCTTTCTAAAACCCGATTGGTATACGGAGAAGCAAGTATTTGATTGGCCTCCCACGAGCAGTAAAACCATTCTATCTTGCTGTAATCTCCCGGAGAATAGAGCGTGTAAACTATCCTGTTAATATCATGTGCATATTTGTTCTTGACAGAATTCACGAAATTGATAAACAGTCCGGCAATCGACAATAACAAAAAGTACCTGAATAGATTCGGATTCCTTTTCAATACCCATAAGGTCAGAACGAACAATCCGGGAAAGATTTCCACCAGCAACCTCGGACCATAGGCCCATCCCCCCCACCATGCAGTCCAGAAGTAGGATACCATAAGAATGATTCCGGTTATCCAGAGCATCAGAAGATACCTGAAATGCTTCGGGAATTCTTTCCAGTACAGGAATACTCCGGCTGCGGTAATAAGAAGAACAGGATTAAAGACAAAGAGCCCCCTTGTGGGAGAGGTAAGAAGGCAGTATAAATTTCTCAGTCCATAATTGTGAAATCGCAGTCCCCATGTATCGTATAAACTGAAAGGTGTCTTGTAGACCAGATAGTTATAAACCATATAGAGGAGAAAAAAGATAAATGAAACCAGAACAGTTTTGAAAAAAACCCTGAAATCCCTTTTGAGAAAAAGATAGATGAAAACCGAAATAACCAGAAAAACTCCGGTTTGCCTTACAAAGAATGTCAGAAACAAAATAGTACCCAGAATATAGGGTTTTATCGTTGCCCTTTTCTCATAAATGAGGAGCATATAGATCACCAGCGTGGAAAGTAGCATTAACATCAGATGCGTCCATAAAGAAGCAAGATTGGAACCCACCATGGATGTTCCCCAGATAAACATGAACGAAATTAAAAGGCTTTTACGCTCATCGAAATACAATCTTGAAATCCTGTAAAAAATTAGGAAAATCAGAATGAATATAATCCCGGCCATAATTTTCTGAAATCTGTAATTATGTCTGCGCTCAGTCATGTCCATTTTGAAAATATAGTGAGCAATTGCCACAAATGGAATCTGCAATATAGAGGTCCCGTCCGGATATTTATTGTAAAATCTGCCATCTCTGGTTTTCCTGAGCTGGTATCCTATATGGATCCTGCCACTCTCGATATAGTCATCCAGCAAGATGGTACCATTTTCAAGTATAGATTGAGCATCTATTGGTCCATAATAGGGGTCTCCCCCTCCATAATGAATATCAGTTGTGATAAGGGGAATTACACCAAGTAATGCCAGAAGCACGAATTTAAGAATCAACTTCGCCCTATCAACCGACATGGATAAAATTATAAAGGAACTCAATCATTATGAACTAACCGAGAAAGTATAGTTTTTCTAACCAGTTTTATGCCTGTAAAATAGTGCAAGATATCATAGAATTTTCAAAATTATTATAGTTAGTAAAGTTATATTATTCCCGGAATCACGACTGCACACCAATCCGGCACACAATAGAAAGGGCTTCCCCGTGTAAACAGGAAGGCCCCGACGATCTTTCAAGTTTTCAACTTTGCACCAAGAGATCTTTCCCATCACCCGTTCCAAATTTTCTGTACAGATTTCAGATGACGCCTGTATAAATGAGCCATTCGATGCATTATACTTGTTCCCATGATTCCCATCGACAGGCTCAGGCTTATTCTGGGTGAAGATAAAGTATCGACAAATGAGGAGAGATTGAGAGAATACTCAAGAGATGCCTCCGATGCTTCCCCCGTAATGCCCATGGCTGTCATATATCCCGAAAACACAGAAGATGTGGAAAAGGCAGTGGAAATCCTGTACAGGGAAAGGATA
>JALSOK010000082.1 GCA_026986535.1 Caldifarciminota bacterium | reverse complement strand
CCCTTCAGATAATCCTTTTTGTCTTCCATCCCTCGTTGACCTTCTCGGGGTGCTTGCCGGCGGTGGGTATCTTGGCCTTTGCAGAAACATCCAGGGGCTCAGTCCTCCTGGGATCCTGCTCCGCCCTGAGGGTCTCACCCGTTGCCCATGCGCTCATCTTGAAGCGGAGCCAGTTCTGCTTGAGTTTTTCTATATCCAGAAGCAGATCCTCCCTGGAGAGGGCTATATCGCCGACGCTTGGAACCATGACTATGGAATCGACGGGACAGACCTGCACACACAGCTCGCACTTCATGCATGCATTGTAATCGATGATGAATTCCTTCGGATAAGTTTTCTTCCTCTTTATGACCTGCTCCGTTCCATCCGGCTTCTTTATGACCTGCTCGACCTCCTTAAACGCCTTTACGACAGTTATAATCTGCGAAGGACATATCTGCTGGCAGAGCTGACACGCGATGCAGTTAAGTTCCCCCTGATCGTTCATGGAAAGGGCGAAGATTCCCCCACGGAACCGGGGAGGTATTTCCCTCCTCTCTATGGGGTAATTGACGGTCATCGGCTGATGAAAAAGCCTCTTTATGCTAACCCACAAAGGCTTCAGGACATTTAGCATGGCTTAATTTTAAAGGTCCAATCCATCTGTCTCCGGCTTAAAATTTACTCCGGATTGAGAATAGACAAATACCTGAAGGTCATTGGAATCATACCCAGCAGGACCTACAGCAAACTGGCATGTGAGAAGGGTTATGTGAGGGTAAACGGTAAGCCGGTCAGGGCATCCCATCGCATCAGGGAAGGGGATACGATAGAGATAGACCTTCCCGACAGGTATATAAAGCTGGAGGTGGTGAAGGTTCCCCTCAAAAAGAATATCAAGAAATCCGAAAGACAGGAGTATTACAACCTGCTCCAGTCAGTAAGGAAAAACATCGTATGACCCTTCGATTCACTCTTTCGCGGGGCAGGAAACTGCACCGCTCCGAAAATCATATCCGGACAGCCTGAACACCCTGAGGTACCACATCATATACTTCATACGCCTCAGACAGATATAATAGTTGCTCCCCTCCGCAATCCAGACCATATTATCCCATATCGATTGGGGATCCCTTCCGTAATCACCCCTCAGGACTTCCTTTGAGTCCATGCAGTCCATAAATACCTTCTCCGCATACTCCTCCTCCATCGCGTAAAGCAGACGAAGGCCGTCAGTAAAACAGCATTCCATGCACGAATCATCGATGGATACTAAATGAGTTATGTTGTAATCCCTGGTCATGGGATAGGAGCAGAACCACATCTTCAAATCCCCCGAATAATCCAGAACCACATAGGGGTACATAACCTCTTCGGGGTCCCCATCTCCATAACTGTGATTTGCATCCGCGTAGATGAACGACTCCATGAAAATGATCTCCATATCGCCATCCCCGTCCAGGTCCTCCAGAATGGGTCTGTATCCCTCGCTGTCGATCAGGGGAACTCTGTACAGCTTCTCGCCCTCCCTGTCGAATATGAAGCTCTCGTAACAGCATTTGTTTCCCGTCGAGCGCATGACCACCATCAGCTCCTCTACACCATCCCCATCCAGTTCAACCAGCAGAATTGTGTCCAGCAGGTGATAAATCATGTCCCAATCCTCGGCGGAATCCAGCAGAACAGAATCGTTCGAGCTGGATATGATGAGCACCCTGTGCATCAGTGCATCGATCCGGGGGTCATTCATCACGCCCTTTATGCGAAAAGGGCCCCAGTTCACAATCACTGAATCCACCGAATAGAACCCAAGCATGAATGCGAAGAGCATCATCCGGACCTCCCTTTTAAAATCGCCTCTGCATTCCTCCTTATTCCCTCGAGACCGGCCCTCTTAATGGCACTGGCCCTGGAAAAGGCTTTCCACTCCTCCTCGCTCATCCGGGCTATATCGTAGATGCTCAATCCAAATATTTCCTCCCGGGGTCTGAACGCCTGCCAGTCCGTGGCTCTGGCCTTCGAATTCCAGGGGCACACCTCCTGACATATATCGCACCCGAAGAGCCATGAATCCATCTTCTGCACTATATAATCGGGGATTTCACTTCCCCTGTACTCTATGGTCCAGTAGGATATGCACTTCCTGGAGTCCACCATCCTGCTCCCATCGATGGCCCCGGTCGGGCAGGACTGAACACATCTGTCGCATTTCCCGCAAAAGTCGTGGGCAAACGGACTGTCCATCTCCAGCTCCACATCGAGCAGGAGCACGCCTAAGAAGAAGTAGGAACCCATACGGGGATTTATAAGGAGGGAATTGCGCCCCTGCCACCCCAGACCCGCCTTCTGCCCGAACACCTTTTCCAGAATGGGACCCGTGTCCACATAGGCCCTGAACTCTATGTTTCTCTCCCGCTTCAGCCTCCTGCCCACCCTGAGGAGCTTCTTCTTCATCACCTTATGATAGTCCTTTCCCCACGCATAGCGGGCAATCCTGTAGGGGGCATCCGGATTCCAGTCCACATAGTAGCTCTTCCCCACCACCACGACGCTCCTCACATCTTTCCAGAGGAGCCCCATATCCAGTCTTTTATCCTTCCACCGCTCCATGTACTCCATATCCGCATGCATCCCCTCCTCCAGCCATCGGATAAAGGCCTCCCGGGCGTAGGAGGGCACTTCCGGATCCGTCACCCCCACCAGATCAAAACCCTCCTCCAGGAGCAGTCCCTTGATGTAAAGGGTCAGGTCCCGGGATCCATCCATTTCGAATCCATTACCGGAGTTTTCTGACAGATTCAGGGTCAACCGTTATGTA
>JALSOK010000081.1 GCA_026986535.1 Caldifarciminota bacterium | reverse complement strand
ATGTTTTGCATCACGAAAACAATTAAGCATTTTATGGAAATTTTCGAACTTTGAATCGAAGATTTCACCGCTTAGTCATTTGACAAATTATGTTATTTACACTCACTTTTACAATCAAAAGCGAATCGTATCAAGATATTGTATAAGAGAAACTTGCCGTAAATCGACCAGAGAAGGGGGCCCCATATCGGGCCCATTGGTTTATCCCTTCATCACCTTTATATCGGGAGTGAGGCGCAGTCCCCTGAACAGGTGTCTCTTTATCTTCCTCGTCGTCGTTTTGGGGAACTCCTCGAACCGTATCGCGAAATGCCTTATCCTCTTATAAGCCTCCAGATGGCGATTAACCTTATCCACTTCCTGCTTTATCAACTGCCACACATTCTCATCGTTAAACTCCCTGCCCATCTTCTCGAGGGCACGGGCCACCTCATCGAGATCCGGATAAATCAGCGCCTGAATCTGCTCGTCGTCGGGGCTGAAAACCATGGCCTCTTCTATGAGCGGAGACTTGGTCAGTTTTTCCTCTATCTCCTCGGGGAATACATTCTTGCCCCCTTTCGTAACTATTACGAACTTCTTCCTTCCGGTTATGTAGAGATAACCCTCCTCATCGAAGTATCCGATATCTCCGGTCATGAGCCATCCATCGGTGGTGAAGGTTTCCCGGGTTGCAGTCTCGTTCCTGTAATAGCCCTTCATAACATTGGGACCCCGCACCACTATCTCGCCGTTGCCCTCGCTGTCCACATCCCTTATCTCCACCTCATCGCTGGGAATAACCAGCCCCACGCTTTCGTTTTTAATCTTATCGTGGGGAGGGTTAACGCTTATTAGGGGTGAAGTTTCGGACAGACCATAACCCTGAATTATCGGGAAACCCAGCTCCTCCATTCCCCTGGAGACCCAGCGGGGAAGGGCGGCTCCACCGGAAACAACGAAGCGCAGGCGGTCGAATCCCAGGGCTTCCTTTACCTTCTTCCCTATGTATTTTTTGGGGGTAATCTTCATCAGGAGTCTCCTCAGCCCCTTCTGACCCTCTATCTGCTTCCTTATCTTCACATACATCTTCTCCAGAAGCAGAGGAACGGTCAGCCAGAAAGTGGGGCGGGCCATCTTTATATCCGCCATCATCTCCCGGGGATTGAGACTGCGGCCGTAGAAGACCTGAACGCCTGAATATACGGTGGCCACCTGACCCACAGTGCATTCGTAGGAGTGATGGATGGGCAGTATGGAGAAGCTTATATCATCGGGCCCTATGTCTATGATTCTGTAGATATCGTCCACATTGGACATTATATTGCGGTGGGTTAGCATCACCCCCTTGGGATCCCCCGTTGTTCCGGAAGTAAACAGAATCTCGAGAAGGTCATCCAGTCTCACATTTTCCCTTTCCACACCCCTGGCATACTTATTGAAGATGCTTTCGAAATCCTCCATGGAAATTACATGCTTGAGATGAGGAACATCCTCCTGTATCTCCTTCATCGCGGGAATGAACTTTCCGGATGCGATAACCGCCTTTACTTCCGCAAAGTCTATTATGAACTTATGGGTATCGAAAGAGGCCCTGGCATCAAGGGGAACGGATATCCCCCCTATCCACGGCACGGAGAAATAGGATATTGCCCACTCGGGACGATTCTCCCCCACGATGGCTATGTGGTCCCCTTTTTCGAGTCCCAGTTCCCTGAGATACCTTCCGATCCGCCTCACATACTCGAGCAGTTGCCAGTACTTGAGGGTATAGAGCTGACCATTGCGGGGCATCCTGTAAACGATATGCTCGCTGTATGTCTCCCCGACCATGTCTATCATTTCGGGGAGCGTCTTTATACCAAGCCCCTCTCTCACAGTAGGCAGTTTCCTTGTAGGCCTCGTCAACTTCTTCATGCCACTAATGTTAAAGGACCGAAGCAATTCCTTTAAAATTTCGTCGGGATGGACATTCTGGACAATCGACCGCTTCCCGAAGAGAGAGCTTATGAACAGTCGATAAGACCGTCCCTGCTGAATGAATTCATCGGTCAGGAACAGATAAAGAAGAACCTGAGAGTATTCATCGAGGCGGCAAAGCGGAGGGGAGAGGTTCTGGAGCATGTGCTCCTCGCAGGACCGCCGGGCCTTGGAAAGACCACCCTCGCATTTATAATATCGAAAGAGCTGGGAGTGGGGATAAAGACAGCAACAGGGCCATCCCTGGAAAAACCCTTTGATTTAGTGGGCATCCTGACATCGCTGGAGGAAGGGGACATCTTCTTCATAGACGAAATCCACAGGCTTCCGCGGACCGTGGAAGAATACCTCTACACCGCAATGGAGGATTATGCCATCGATGTGGTCATAGATAAAGGGCCGGGAGCCAGAAGCATAAGGCTAAGCCTCCCGAAGTTCACCCTGATAGGGGCCACCACCCGGATGGGACTCCTCTCCTCCCCGATGCTGAACAGGTTCGGGATACTCCTTCGCCTCGACTACTACTCGATTCAGGAGCTGGAGCAAATTATACAGCGGAGCGCCCGGATTCTACGGGTGGAGGTGGACGAAAAGGCGGCAGGAGAAATAGCCCGCAGGAGCCGGGGCACCCCGAGGATTGCCAACCGCCTCCTCAGGAGGGTCAGGGACTTTGCACAGGTGGAGGGGGACGGAAGGATTACGGTGGAAATCACCCGCCATGCCCTGGAATCGCTGGGGGTTGACCCCCTGGGCCTCGATGATATAGACAAGAGAATCCTCAGGACCATAATAGAGAAATTCGGTGGGGGTCCCGTGGGCCTGAAGACCCTTGCTCTCGCAGTGAGCGAAGATGCGGGCA
>JALSOK010000080.1 GCA_026986535.1 Caldifarciminota bacterium | reverse complement strand
TCGGCGATATAGCCCTCTCCAGGGAGGATCTGCTTCTGGATATAGAAAAACTCAAGCAGAACTGGCTCCGCTTCAAGATGAGCGCATGGGCAACGGGTGAGACCCTCAGGGCGGAGCAGGATCCCAAGAGGACTGAGCCCCTGGATGTTTCCGCAAAGGCCAAGATACCCACCGCCGGCAAGCACCCCGAGAAGGTCAACGAGGGATGGAAGACAAAAAGGATTATCTGAAGGGCTGGACCATTCCCGGGCATCAGAGAGAGAAGCTGGAAAGGTTCATAGACCTGATAAAGGAGAAGAATGGACTGGAAATCGTGGTTGTGGATCTCAGACCGATGAAGACCGGTCTCGCCGATTTCTTCATAATTGCGGGGGGATATACGGAGGACCACCTGGAGGCCATTGCACTGCACATAGAAGAATCCATGGAACCCCTGCACGAAGAAGGTCTGAGGAGCAAATGGGTGGCGCTCGATTACTTCGACATTATCATTCATTTGATGACACCCGATTATAGAAAACATTATGACCTGGAGGGGCTATGGGCTGGAGCTCCCCAGAAGAAAGTGGAATCCGATGGGGCGGAGTAGTCAATCCGCTCCGTTCATGTTTCTTATAATTTCCAGCAGCTCATCTATGCTGTCAATCTCGTAATCCGCTCCCGAATTCCTGGTTCCGAATATGTCCCCGTATCTCGCAAAGATGGTGATCATGCCCAGGCTCTTTGCCCCCACTATATCCCTCTCCGCCCAGTCTCCAACCATTATGGCCTGGGATGGTTTCACCTGAAGCTCCTTAAGGGCCTTTTCGAAGGGCCGGGGATCGGGTTTCCTTACTCCGGTATCATCGAATGTTATCACAACCTCGAATGCATGGTGCAGGTTCATCTGCACGAGTCTGGTCCACACCTGAAGGGCCGGCGCATCCGATACAACAGCCAGCTTTATACCCATCTTGAGCAGTTCCAGGATGGTATATGTGACCTTTGGATACAGGGCAAGGCTTCCCTCCTTCGCCCGCCTGTATGCCACTATTCCCGCCGCCAGTATCTTGTAATCCACATGGCCGATCACTTCCTTGAGGAAATCATCGAATACATTCTGATATTCCCATCCCTTTTCATCGTATATCCTGAATATCCGGTTGTATGCATCTTCCGGTTCTATGTCCAGACCCGCATCGATCATGGACTCTATTGCCGATTTGATGGCATTTTCCTTGAACTTCGTAAAATCGACCAGCGTATTATCGAGATCAAAGACCACTGCTTTCACCATGCGAAAAAGGTTAAACCGGAACAAGTTGCCATTATGGAGAAGACCGGTTATTCTCCGTCCCCTCTCTTATCTTTTCGATGGTCTTCACATCCTCCAGGTATTCGCTTTCGCCGGTTATTATTATGAATTCGACCCTCTTGTTGATCTCCCTGCCCTCGGGGGTTTCGTTCGGGGCTATGGGTTTCGTATCCGCATATCCACAGGCCACCAGTTTATCCCTGGGGGCTCCCAGCTCTATCAGGTATCTGACCACGGAGGAGGCCCTTGCTGTGGAGAGTTCCCAGTTGGATGGATACTTTTCCTTCAGTTTCCCCCTTATGGGTATGTTGTTGGTATGGCCCTCAACCCTGAGCAGCTTTATCCTGTCGAAGTCCAGTTGCTGGTAGATCCTCTTTATCAGCTCCTTGCTTTCGGGCTTGAGCTCCGCACTGCCCGTTTCGAAGAGGATGCTTTCATCCAGCCTCACTCTGATGCCCCTGCGGATCCTGGTGATGTAAACCTGTTTCTCCTTTTCGAGAATGCGGACCAGCTTTCTGTAGAGGGTGTCTTCCTTCAGCCGGAATACCACTGTGAGGGTCGCGGTGTCTATCCCCTGAGAGTAGTAGGCCACGGTGTTGCCTATTTTCTTCCATATTCCCGCCCTGGAGCTGGAGAAATCCACTATTTCGAAGTCCGATGGTATCATGATTGCCGCGGTGACTTCGTCGTACTTCCCCCCGTACATTCCCAGGCGGGCATGAAATGTGAATATACTGTCGGTCCTCTGTTCGATGAATCTCTCCGCAGGGACGCTTTCCATGATGGAGAAGGAGAAGCTTTCGGGAAAGGTGAGGCAGAGGCTCTTCTCTCCACCGGGATCATTGCATTCCTCCCAGAAGTATCCATAGGGACGGGCATACATTATGCTGGTGGTGTCGTAATCGTGGGGGTAGAATCTGACGAGCTGTCCCCTCTTATCCCTCTTGAGTACGGAGAAGGTGATGATGTTCCTGAGGCTCGGGTCTATGAAGTAAACCTCCTCCCTTGCAAATCCCATTACGAGTAGAATCTCCATTACTTTTGGATTAATTTTAAAGGCCCTGGGGTGAATTTGCGGAAAGTGGGCGGGGTAGGATTCGAACCTACGAAGGGCGAAGCCCAGCAGATTTACAGTCTGCCCCCGTTGGCCGCTTGGGTACCCGCCCAGACTGAAGAGAGCCGGCGGGCGGACTCGAACCGCCAACCTGCTGATTACAAATCAGCCGCTCTGCCAGTTGAGCTACGCCGGCTGGATGAAAATTTTAAAGGAAGAAGCGGGCGGGAGACCGCCCGAGAAAGGTTCACCTTACTATGAACGAACCTGCTCTGCCGTCGCTGGTGATGTAGAAGTAGGCTCCGGATGGGACTCTTCCGATGGACACCCTGGTGGCGCCCTTCTTTATATTCACTTCCTTTATGAGTCTTCCGGTCGTGTTGTACATCTGTATGGTCATGTCCTTCGGGGCAGGGGCATTGAGCAGGAGGTATCCGTTGAATACGCCCTTCACGAGCTTCGCATCTCCGGGAACTATTATTGCCTCATCGCTTCCCACATAGTCCGGTGTATTGGAGACCACTATACCAAGAATCCAGTTGTAATCCAGACCGTAATCGGTGAGCGGAGCCCATGCACCGCCGTTTATATTATCGGCGCTGATCCAGCAACCCCTTCCGGGGAAGCAGGGACCATTGTCCACGCCGAAGGGATATCCATTGTTGAGGCTCTGAACTTCCCTCGCCACATAGAACGGGAAGTTTCCAATCCTGAGGGCCAGGGTGTCGCTGGCGGCAACGGTGTCTATGGAAACGAATATGAGGCCGGGCGTGGTTCCGATGTCTCCAATATCCTTCCTGAAGAGGGCATTGTTGTGATCAGGCACTCCTCCAGCATCGGGGTATATGGCCACTGCATTGTTTCCGCCACTTATGCACCCCGAGGTTGCACCGGGCCAGCAGTGGTAGAAGAAGATGCCCTTTATGTACTTGCCGCTGAAGAGATACAGGTCGGAAGAGTCGAATTTGACCGCTATGCGGGAAGCCCCCAGATCCCCGCTGGAACCTATGGCATCGGCGGCATCGAGGGTGTCGGCATAGGTAATGGTGTCTCCCACCACCCTGTAGAGGACTCCGTAATTCACGGAAGCGGTTGCTGTGTCGTTCGATGGCCTTTCATCCGTTGCGAGATTGTGGTATGCAATTGCAGTATTGGTATCCATTATATCCAGGTTGCTGAATATGATCGTATCGGTGCTTCCTGCCGTGAGGGACAGACCGGTTGCAGTGCTGACATTTCCATTCAGGTCCAGCATAAGGTCGAAGCCGGTCTCGTCGTTAACACCCCTGTTCTGAATTACGACGGCCACATCTCCCGTCTGGGGCCATGTGGGCTCCTGCCCGGTGGGATAGAAGGTGTAGAGATCCAGCTGCGGGAATATGATTGCATTGACCGCTATATCGTGGTCCGGAGGAGGAGGATACACGAACAGGATTGCGGTTCCACTGTCGGGAACATGGGTGGAGGGGGTTCCATTGTACACATACTCCAGGTACCAGCTGGGGTTTATGCCATCCGCTGCAGTCGAATCCTGTATTCCTACGGTTGCATCTCTGTAATCGATGGCGGAGTTGTACTGGAGTTTGATGTTTCCGTTATCGTACAGGATGGCCTCCATGTTCATATACACGCTTCCGCCGTACCGGGGCACATTGTGATACTGGACTACTGCGCATGCACCCCCATATCCATCGGGACATGTGGAGAAGCTCTGGAAGTAGATGTCATCGGCACTCGCATCGTTGGGGTTCAGGTCATCCCAGAAGATGGCCACGAATCCGAAGGAGCCTCCGTAAGCGTTGCTGGGAAGGGCTTCGTTGGTAAGACCGAAGTATTGATCGAGTTTTTCAAACAGAATGGTTCCGTTGGAGCAGATGGAAATGGAATCGGTCAACTTCTCGTAGAAGGGGAAGGAGAAGCCCAGATAGTAAAGGGTACCGGCACTCGAACCTGAGCACCAGTCATCCCCCGCACCGACTGCTGTTCCTGTGGTGGAGATGTCTATCCAGTTGAATACCGCATCGGCATCACCATCCTGCGTGGAGTAGTATATGTAGCCGTATCCGTCGGGACCTCCGCTGAGTACCCTGTATGAGTTATTATTGTTATAATAGGACTGCACCACTGCCGGTGAAACCGGCTCCTTCTTCAGATCCTCATGGACCGCCTGCGCCCTCTGCGCACTCAATCCAGCACTCGCAAACACTAAAAACATCATGGCTTCACAATTATAATCCCATCAGCCGGATAGTGTCAACAAGGAGTAAGATATTCGAGCATAATTTCTTAAGCGAAACGCACTAAAATACTGTAATTCATGAATTTAATATGTCAAAGAAAAAACACTGATTCGGTATGCATTAATCCGTAATGTCCCGTATTCCTCCAGGTCCGCATTTTACATGAGAACTGTCCACTTCCACTTGAGAATCGAAAAGGTTTTGAATTGCCGGAAGATATCGCATGCTTTAAACTTGAGGGAGCAAACGGGGAGGTGATAAATGCTGAATTTAGAGCAGGTTATAAGGGATGTGCACAGGTTCGTGCCCAATGTGTGGGGTGTGATCCTGGTGAGCGAGGATGGTCTTCCAATAGACCATGCCTTTACGAAAGCCATCGGTGTGGATGATCCCCTTATCATATCCGGACTTCTGTCTTCCGCCACGGGTTTGATAGAAAATTTGCTCAAGGAACTGGCTGATTCATCCATGGAACTGTTGTTTTCTCAGGGGGACAAACTGTCCATACTCATAGGGCGGGTGGACATTGGATTCCTTGCATTCGTTGCCAGCCCGGATGCTAAGCTGGGGCCCATGCTGATGGAATTCAAAAAGCAGGCTAAAGTAATCTCCGAGGCCTATAAGGAAGTTCTTTAACCGGAGGAGGGATTATGGAAGAGGCGGTCAGGGAATTTATAAGGAAGGAGGGGGTTATATTTCCCGCCGACTTCGTGGTGGAAATGTATGCCCAGGCTCTGAGGTTCGCCGGCGGGCTTGCCGGTTTGATACAGTCCATTTCCCGAAAGGCGGGGGAGAAAGCGGGGAGCATATTCAGGGAGAAGTACGGGGGGGATGTGGATGTGGAAAGCCTCCCCGAACTGCTGAGCATCTTCTTCAGAGAGGCCGGTTTTGGTGATCTTAAGATAGAGCTCGATGGCAATATACTGCGGGTGGATGTGGTGGACAGCTTTCTGCTGAATATCGACAGAAAGCCCGAGACCACCCTCAAGCCCCTGTTGGGAGCGATAGAGGGATTCGTCTCCACCTATACGGGAAGAAAGGCGTCGGGAAGGTTGAAGGGAAGGAGGATGGAAATCGAGATTTAGGGGGCGATGCCCCCTCAGAGTTTTATCACATTGCGTGAGGGATTTTTGTACACATTCTTGGTATCGAAGATCACTTTTGCGTATTCCCGGAGCATATCCCAGTCTATGGAGGAGTGATCCGTGGTGATGACCACTAAATCGTATTTTGCTATACTTTCTGGATTCAGATTTACGGACGAATAGAACCTTTCCCCTATGCTTACGGAGGGAACGAGAGGATCATGGTATTCGACCACCGCTCCCTTTTCCTCCAGGAGGGCCATAACATCGAGGGCGGGCGATTCCCTGGTGTCGGATACATCCCTCTTGTATGCCACCCCCACGACCAGGATTCTGGAGCCTTTGATGCTCTTTTCCATGTCGTTCAGAATGTCCTGAATCCTGGTCACCACATACCTGGGCATATTGGTGTTTATTTCGCTTGCTACCTCTATCATGCGGGCATTGTAGTTGAGGGTCTTGAGCTTCCAGGAGAGGTAGAGGGGGTCTATTGGAATGCAGTGGCCCCCTATTCCGGGACCGGGGGTAAACTTCATGAATCCAAAGGGTTTGGTGGCGGCGGCGTCTATTACCTCCCACACATCGATACCCAGCAGATTGCACATAATGGCAAGTTCATTGACCAGGGCGATGTTTATGGCCCTGAAGGTGTTTTCGAGCAGTTTTGCGGTTTCCGCCACCCTGGCAGAGGACACCACATGCAGATGCTCCAGCACCTCGTTATAAAGGGCGGCGGCGATTTCGGTGGAGAGGGGATCCACACCCCCCAGGACCTTGGGCGTATTTTTGAATTTCCACTTCTTATCTCCGGGATTGATCCTCTCGGGTGAGAAAGCCAGGAATATGTCTTTCCCCACCTTAAAACCCGTCTCCTCCAGTTCGGGCTTTACTACTTCATCCGTCGTTCCGGGATAGGTGGTGCTTTCCAGCACGATTATATGACCTTTCTTCAGGTGCGGTTTGATGCTCTCTATGGCGGACATTATGTAACTGAGGTCGGGGTCCCTGGTTTTGGAGAGGGGGGTGGGAACGGTTATTATTATAGCGTCTGCGTTTCTGACCTCCGAATAATCGGTGGTGGCCCTGAGGAGCCCCTTTTTCACCACTTCGAGCAGTTCCTCATCGGTAATATCTTCCACATAGCTTTTTCCTTCGTTTATGGCGACTGCTTTTCTTTCGTCTATCTCTATTCCGATAACCGGAAAACCGCTCCTTGCAAACTCCACGGCGAGCGGGAGTCCCACATATCCCAGACCTATTACGGCAACCTTAGTTCGTCTGTTCTTTATATCGTCCAAAATTTTTTCCTTCATAATACTCGACCCCCTTTGCAATGAAGTCGATATAATCCTGCGGAGAATGGGCATCACTGCCCATCAGGTCTGCAATGCTCAGGTACCTGTGAGCTCTTTTCTGAACATCCCTTCCATAGGCCCCCATAAGGCTCTTCACATTCACCTGTATAAGGGTCCCCATTGCCTTCATTTTAATCACATCTTCCAGCGTTATATGGCTGTGCCTTTCCGGGTGGGCGAGCACCGGTACAAAGCCTTCCCTTATCAGCCTCAGGAGGGTCTTTTCGTAATCGAAACGCTCGTCGAACCACGGGAGTTCCACCAGAATGAGTCGGGTCCCCTCGATTGCAAGGGATTCAGGTGAATAAACCGACAGCGTATCCATCGCCACCTCGTATCCGATAATTATGGGAAATCCGGTTTCGGATTTCAATCTCTTCCTCAGCTCTATCAGGAGGCCTCTCTCCGGCACATACATGGGGTTGGCGTGGGGAGTTGCCACCACCCCCCGGAAGCCGAGCTTCTGTAGTTGCCCTATCATTTCTATCGCCTCTTCCATGCTGGAAGCACCATCGTCTATGCCCGGCAGTATATGGGTGTGAAAATCCCACATGAGCCAAAAGTTTACAGGGGAAGGCGCTTTCGGGACTCATCGATGCTTTCTGAAGAGGAAGAAGGCCAGTATGCCCGAAAGACTCCCCCCCACGGAAGCCCAGAGGAACAGGTAGTTGGCCGGAAGAATTTCCCCCAGTATTCCCGTTATGAGGGAAGAGAGGGACATGAATCCGACCACTGCCAGGTTTATGAGGGCGAATATCCTGCCCCTGAATTTCTCCTGCGCATATTTCTGAACTATGGTGGTTCTGGATACGGTGATGAGGGGTATGGACAGGCCGTGGATGAATATGAAGAAGAGGGCTGTGGGAAAGTGCTTTATGAAAACGAATGGGAAATATGTAAATCCATCCAGAAACACCCCCCACTTCAGGACATCGAAGTCGTTGAGCCTGCTGTATATGCGGGATAGAATGAGGGCAGAGATAAACCACCCCAGCGACATGAATGCCTGAAACCATGCGTATTCCCTCGCAGTAAGCCCCAGAAACTCCTTTATGTACAGGTTGGCGCCCACCACGGCAGGTCCCATTATGAAGAGATTGTCCAGGGCTGTCAGGATGAGGAGGTAGAGGAACAGCCTGTTTTCCTTCACATAGTTCAATCCCTCCATTATGTCCCTCAGGATTCCGGAGTTCCGGGTCGGGATGCGGGGTTCCTTCACGCGGATATTCCATATCAGAAGGGCGGAAATCAGAAAGGTGAAGCTGTCCAGGAACAGGAGGAATATTAGGTCGTTTCGAATGCTCAGAATTACGGGGGCCAGCATTCCCCCCAGGAATATGGCAAACTGGTAGGATGTCTGTATGTATGAATTGGCCTTTCCCAGGTCCTTCCTGTCCACCAGATAGGTGACGAAAATATCCCGCGCCGGGGCGAATATGGTGTTGAAGGAGCTGAGGGAAAAGCCTATAAGGGAGAGGGTTATCCAGTTTATCAGCCGGAACTTCCAGAGGAGGGGAACGCTCAGGAGGATGATGGCCCTCGCCAGATCAGAGATGATGAGGAGTTTCTTTCTGCTGAAGCGGTCCACCAGTGTTCCGGCGAACAGGCCTATGGTCAGGTAGGGGAGGGTCTCGAAGAAATTGACCAGACCGGCCTTCAGGGATGGCAGATGGGTTTCCACGCTCAGAACCAGAAACAGAATGGCCACCATGTAGAGCTGGTCTCCAATCGCCGATATGAACTGGGCGGAGATGAGCTTCAGCAGTCTGCCGCTTCCATTCATGCAGGGTTATACCTCAGTATGTCTTTGAGGCGGGGGTTCTCCTTAATCAGCTCCTCCACCTCCTGCTTCGTGAGCTTTCTGGGTCTGTCCCTCTTTGCCGGGACCACGCATATAAACCCGAACACATCACCCCTGTTGGCCAGGAGCTGGTGGGGTTTCCATGGGGGTATGTGGATTACATCGAATGGGGCCATCTCGTAGATTTCCGCCCCTGCGACCACGGTTCCCCTTCCCCTCAGGGCCATGACTATGTGGGGATGCTCGTGTTTTTCCAGCGTGGAGTATCCCCCTTTTTGAATCTCGAAGTATCGATAGTGGATTTCGTCCGTCTTGATGATCTCATTCCTCAGAACCCCGAGCCAGGAATTGTCCGGAGACTTGTAGATCTTCGTCTGAACCCCCTCCCAGGTGAAGTCGTCCCGGAAGGGAAAGAATATCACCTCAGGCTCCCGTCTATCCATTTCAGATAGTCCGGATTACCTTCTTCTATCTTCATGGATACTATTTCCGGGACGGAATACGGATGGATCTGTCTGACCTTTTCTATCAGCTCGCCCACTTTTTCACTGGAGGTCTTCACTATGAGCAGGGATTCGGAATCCTCTTCCACCTTCCCCTGCCACCAGTATATGGATTTTACCGCGGGAACTATGTTCACGCATGCGGCAAGCTTATGCTCCACCAGATACCTGGCTATTTCTTCCCCTTTATCCACGGGAGCCGTTATAAATATCACCCTGTACTCCATACCTCACCTCCCCTGCGATGCCCTCACAGCCGCTTCCGCATTCACCAGGCCGCAACCGGTAAATATGTCCCTCCCCGAATCGAGCACATCGATCGCCGTTGCACACAGTATATCGGTTATCTCCTGGAGTGTAAGGTCGGGATTTACGCTGAGCATCAGTCCCACGATTCCGGAGACGAGGGGAGCTGCCATAGAGGTCCCGCTCATCCATGCCAGGCGGTTGTTCGGTACGGTGGAGAGGATCCACACACCGGGGGCGGCAATGTCCACCTCGGGTCCCCTGGAGCTGAAACTGGCAATGGTGTTGCTCGTATCCCATGCGGCCACCGCTATGACCCCCTCGTATGCGGCCGGATAGTTGACCGCTCCCCCGTTGTTGCCGGCGGCCGCTATGACTATCTTGCCCCTCGCAATCAATGTGTCGATGCCCTCTTTCATCAGGGAATCGCCTGTGGATGCTCCCAGACTCATGTTCACGATCCTGACATCGGGATTCTGCGCCGCTTCCATCATGGCTTCGAATATGTTGTCCGTTGTTCCGCTTCCGGTTTCATCCATCGCCCTGTAGGATACGAGGGTGAAGTTGCCCGCTCCTGCTATTCCTATCGTGTTGTTCATGGTTGCGGCAATTATCCCCGCCACATGGGTCCCGTGCATCTCGTTGTCGGGGTCGTCCGGAGCGGGATCGGAATCGTCATCCACGAAATCGTACCCCTTGTACAGTCCAAACTGATTCGCAAGGTCCACATGGGTGTAGTCCACCCCCTCATCGATTATCGCTATGGTAATGGCTCTGTCCCCTGTGGTAATATCCCACGCCCTGTTCAGGAAGACCACGAACGGACCCCATTCCTCCTGCGTGAAATATTCGTCGTTCGGAATATAGACTGTCCGGTATATGTTGTTCCTGTGGATGTATCGGATGCGGCTGTCCTTCCTCAGTTTTTCCACGGTGGCGCTGTCGGCTTCCACCACGAGGGCCGGAAAGTTGCGGATTTTCTTCAGCACCCTGACGCCGAACCGATTGCCCACATCATTTATGAATGCATCCAGAGAGGCCTTCTCGTCCAGCCTGACTATGTACTGGAGCGCCAGTATGAATTCTATCATTGCCCTGCCCTCCTCATCAGCCTTGTGGCTATACCCATCGTGGTATCTTCCCAGTTCACGATTACGAAGTAGTAGGTGCCGTCCTCCGGAATGACCACATACCTGTCTATTACGGATTGATTCAGGATCCTGTCCCTGAGGACTGCGGTGGTATCACCCGCGCGCCACTTCTCGAAGTTGGTGGAGTCTGTCCAGAAGAATTCGGATATGAGCGGCGCCATGTATCCCACATCCACCGTGTCCCCCGCCTTCAGAGTCCCATAGACTGCAAAGTAATATCCCATCTGAAGGGATACCCTGCCGAAGTAGTTTTCGAATGTGGGCTGGACTATGGGCTCCTCCGGTATGATTCTTACGCATCCGGAGAGAGCGGTGAATATCAGTGCAACTGGAAGAATCTTTCTCATACGGGAAAAATTTTAAAGTTCCGCACTGTGGTTTCAAGGCGAATCGAATGTTGCGCATCGGTATGCATTTAAAGGTATAGATTGCATTAAAATTTTGGTGAAGAACGGGAGGTATCTTATGTCGGACAGGGATTCCAGGAGAGAAATAATCGAGGATTCCTTCGGCACATTATCCGAAATCGCAAAAAAGGCGCCAAAATTGGAGGGGGTGGCAACCGGAATCGATGGTCTGGATGAGCTGTTTTTCACATCTAAGATAGAAGAGGACAGGCCCGTCAAGATCCCTCTCGGGGGCATCCCCAGGTATTCTGTGGTAAATCTGACGGGGGTCTCCGATACGGGGAAGTCCCTTATGGCCGAGCAGTTCGCTGTAAAGCAGGCTTCTATCGGGAACAGGACGGCCTTTATAACG
>JALSOK010000079.1 GCA_026986535.1 Caldifarciminota bacterium | reverse complement strand
CCTGAGGGTACCTGCCGGTGCTGTTCTTGTGGCCTATTTCAAAAAGCATAAGCTCCACAATCTGCTCGAGGCCCTGCGGAATGTGGGAACGGCCGCACAGCTGGTGAAGCACAGGGGACAGGAAGGAAAACCCTATCCCTACGAAAAGCTCCCCAATATGGTTCGTCGGTTCCTCAGGACTGCCAAGGATGTGGAAAAGGAGGCCCAGTTTGGGAGGATAGCCTTCGCTTACTTCGGTGAGAATAAGGATGGAGATCCCAGATACTGGATGTCCTGGCTACTTCCCACCATTGCACTGTTCGAACTGAATATAGCTGAGAAGGCCGATAAGGCTCTTGCGATGCTGGATTAGAGTGATGCCCCGCATCGGGCGGGGCCTTTGTTCATCCATGGGGGTATAATCGATGCGCTACAGACTGATAACATGGACGCCCGTGATTACGGTAGACGGAAGATTCCACGCGGGGGATCTGATAGAGGCCGTGGAGTCCGCATGGGTTTTCTACCATCTGAAGAAGGACAGGTCCATCGAAAAGGCTGTTCGCAGGTACCTTATGGGCGGGAAGGTTGATCTGGAGCATCTGGCCGATGAGGTGAGGCAGATAGTAAAGGATAAGTATCCCCTCGACCTGCATGTGGAAGTTCTGGAAGACGATACCCATACGGAGGAGGTGTATGTGGAGCCCTTCGTCCTGTCCCACGATGTGGATGACGAAGGCTTCAGGGCAAAGGTCTTCAGCGGGAGTCTCCTTCTGGATATCCGGGGCAGTGTGGGCTATCCGAAGCTCAGGGCGGCTGGTCTGTCCTATACGGAGGGGATTGTGAAGGCGGAGATGAAGATCTTCGGTGAGGAGTCGGAGCTCCTGAGGTCCATCTATCTGGACCTGCTCAATGGAATCAAGAACGAATGGGATGTGCCCCTCCGGGTGGGCATATTCAATCGCAACAGGCTGGGGGGAAATCTGCTCTTCTTCTGGAGAATAAAGGAAGTCAGGGATTATCTTTTGCGGAAGCTGGGGTTCGATATCCGGCCCTCCGAGGCCCTGTACATAGTGAAGTACAACACAGTTCCCGGATTCGTGGAGCTCAGGAGGGAGGGATGATTTATCCCCCCTCCTTCAATTTTTCCAGCACGCTTCTGAGATTGTTCAGGTATTCCAGGAACTTTTCCCTACCCTCATCCGTGAGGCGATAGTATGTTCTGGGCCTCCTTCCCACGAATGTCTTTCTGTATTCCACTATTCCGGCCTGCTCCAGCTTTCTCAGGTGGGTGGCGAGATTTCCATCCGTCAGCTCCAGGGTTTTCTTCAGGGTGTTGAAGTCCACTTCCTCCTTCCTCAGAAGCATGATCAGAATGCCCAGCCGGGTCCTATCGTGGAACAGGGGGTCCAGGTTATGAATCATTTTTCTTCCTTATCCTGTATCCCATTACCATCATCATCAGCCCTATGAGAGCGTAGGCTGTGGGGTATATGCCCGGCAGAAATTTTAAAATGAGGGGCAGTACGAATAGGGCATAGAGCCCCATCAGGACGAATCCCCTGTACAGTATTCCGGTGATAAAGAGTCCTATACCGGCCCCGTAATTGGCCAGGGCATCCTGAAGAAGGGAATCTCCTGGCGGGAATAGGGCTATAAGGAACCAGAGGGATGTCCAGATTACTCCCCATGTAATGCCCACATAGGGGCTCAGGGTGAAGGTGAGGGCCCTTTCGCCCTTCTTTCTGGATACCATATATCCAATTACTGTGAGGATTATGAATGCGGCGGTGGTGGCAATTACGGTCAGGCTCACGCTGTGGGTCAGGAGGTAGGTGCCGTACATGACGATATACCCCCACATCCAGATGAGTATCGATTTCATCCATCCCACCATTCTCGCCAGTGCCAGCATGGGAGGAATGAACAGGGTTTCTCCCCAGAATCCCCTTTTCAGAAATTGAACGCTGAGCATGTTGAAGAATATGTATCCGCCCCATGCCACGAGGTAGTCCGAAAAGTGGGCCAGTTCAGCAGAACCTTTCCGGGCCAGGAGCCTCAGGATGTCGATAGTCTCCAGCAGTTGCTCTATTTCTCTTCTGTCCATCCCTCATACTCCTGTACATATCCTCCGCCCAGCCCAATGGAAATGTGGAATCCCGAGATGGAGGCCTTCGGTGCTCCCGATACTTCCAGATAGGGGGATCTGAGATAGAAGGGTGGGGAATAGGTGTAGCCTGCCGACACTGTAAGAAGGAGCTTTCCGATGAAGAGAAGCGCTGTTATGCGGGCTCCAGCTGACAGGCCCCCTCCTTCGAGATGGATCTGACGCATCTGGCCTCTTAATGCATCCTGAAATGAGACTCCTGCTGTATCCGATATGGTAAGGGATATTCCACCGCCCCCCACGGAGAGCATGGGAAATATGTACAGGGGTCCCAGTTTTGTAAGCATGTAGCCGGCTTCGAAGAATCCTGCCCCTGCGGATATGGAGAAAACCCTGTCCCTGTAGGGGATGGCCCTTTCCACCATGCTGTAACCTCCTCCCCCGAGAATAATCCTTCCCCGCACGCCGTACCCGGATCCACCGAGAGTCAGGAAACCGGAGGGCAGGGCACCATATCCAGCATCCTCGAGGGCCCTGCTGATGGAAGACAGGTCCATTCTTACCAGTCCCATGTCGAAGGATCCGAAACCGCCGTACATTTGTGGTGCGATTATCCATATCATGGTTTTCCTCCTTTTTACTTTTTATTACAAATTAAATTTTAAAGCATAGAACTTTTGGGTGTGGAATGCCGCAGGGGAGAAGAGGCTCCGGCATTCTAAGGGGGGAATCCCCCCTATTCCTGCACCTTTTCCATGACCTTCCTGATGGTTCTCAGGTATTCCTCGAGGGCTTTCCTCCCCTCTG
>JALSOK010000078.1 GCA_026986535.1 Caldifarciminota bacterium | reverse complement strand
CACGATGGTTCCTCTGAATCTGTCGCCCACATATATGTTCCCGTACTTTCTGAAGACCTTCTTGCGGGGAATGGCCCTGTAGGTTTTCCTTTCCTCGGGAATGTATGCTTCCAGTTTCTGTCCCTCTTTTCCCGTTATTATACCTTCCGTCATACGCCCAGAAGTTTAAAGGAGTTCGTAGCAATACGAATCCTGCCCCGGTCGGCGGTTTCGGAGGCCTTTTTCTATCTGAAATCCGTACCGGAAATTGGATACGGGCTCTTAGGGACGGGACATACACTTAGAAATTGTGTAAAGGGAGGCAGTAGAAATACCAGGGGGAGGAGGAAGGAAAAGGTTTCCGAACCAGAAGGGGAGGATTCAGAAGCAGGCTCCTGCCGGAGAGATGGAAAGGGGATGAGGAAATGGAGGAGTTCGAAAGGAACATGAAGCAATACATAGAGGCCGTATTTATGCTGGTATTGAAGAGGGACAGGAGAGGGCAGGCACATGGGCACAGAGATTAAAACTCCTGATGGGAAGGAAGGGGCCTCATTGGTCTTTCAAAGGTGATTCGGTCCGTATTTCCCCTCTCCACCAATCCCATAGGGGCCGTTTTCAGGCAGTTCAGAAGGCAGGAGATTATGTCCCTGTTCTCTGTTTTCCCGCTGGCCTAAAGCCCTGCCAGCCTTTAACGATGCCTCCTGTGAACTCCAGCTGCTTGAGAGAGTGAAATTTCTTACACAATCTTGAGGATATGTTCCGGTTCGCTCCGTGTATCTGTGACCCTCTATCCAGATTTTTGTCAGAAAGCGGGTTTTTCTATTGCTGACGATTTCGATGGAAAATGCTATAAACTTGACCTATGCTGTCAATTGTTCTTTCCATAAGCACCTCAGGGCAGATTTCTGCCGAGGATGTCAGAAAACATGTCTATTTCCTTGCTTCTGATTACACAGAGGGAAGGCTGTCGGGTTCCCATGGAAATCAGATTGCCCGGGATTACATAGAGTTCTATCTGAAGAAGCTCGGATACGATGTGATCGAGCAGAAATTTCCCATACCGGGTAAGATCCATGTGGAGGAGTTTGCTGTAGAGCCGAATTTGCCCTTAAAGCCCCTCTACTTTTCATCTTCCGGGGACATTCGCGGCAGATTGGGAAGGGATATTCAGGTGATAGATGCCGACAGTCTGTCGGAGTTCGACATGATGATGAAGGCGATAGATGCCCGTGAAAACGGAAAGAAAGCCGTTATATTCCTCGTTTCCAGACCCATACTCCAGAGGAGCTACTTCAGGAATGACCTGAAGATCGTGGCTCTCCAGATGGAAAAGAAGGATGAGAATCTCCTGAGGAATCAGCGGGAGGTTCACATTCACCTGAAGGTGAAGAAGGAGAATATAACGGGAATCAATCTGATTGCCATAAAGAAGGGTCAGCCTGGAAGCAGGTATATAATGGTGGGTGCCCATTATGATCACCTTGGATATGGTCCCATGGGCTCCATGAAGCCGGACCTGATGGATATTCACAATGGGGCGGATGATAATGCCAGCGGAGTGGCCGGTGTTCTGGAGCTGGCGGAGTATTTTGCGCACAGGAGCACGAGCCATGGACTCGTGTTTGTCTTCTGGGATGCGGAGGAGCTCGGCCTCCTGGGTTCCAAGTACTACATAGAGCATCCCGTCATCCCCCTCGACAGCATCCTCGCATATTTGAACTTCGATATGATTGGACGGATGAGGGACAGCACTCTATATCTGATTGGTATAAAAACTGCCAGGGAATTTCAGGGTATCGTCGATAGTCTGAAGGGGTTGTATGCGTTGAAGATAAAATCCTCCGACAGTGGCTTCGGTGCCAGCGACCAGAATGCCTTTTACTCTTCCAGGGTCCCTGTCCTCCACTTCTTCACCGGTGCCCATTCGGATTACCATACCCCCTTCGACGACCCCGAGAAGCTCAACTACAGGGGCGAGGAAACGGTGCTGAAATTTGCACGGGATTTGATTCTGACGCTGGACGAATTCGGTTCCCTCAAGTATGTCAAACTGGAAATGCCCTCCGGACCTTCCAGAACCCGACTGAAAGTGTCCCTCGGAGTGATACCGGATTACGCCTCCAGCGGTGGTGAGGGTCTCAGGATTTTCGGCACCAGAAAGGATTCCCCTGCCTACAGGGCCGGACTCAGGGAAGGGGATGTTATTATAAAAATCGGCAACTACAGGATCAAGAACATATACGACCTGATGTATGCTCTGTCCCGATATAACCCCGGAGATGAGGCTGAAATCGTATATCTGAGGGACGGCCGGGAAATCAGGTCCCGGGTGAAGTTCGAAAAGGCCCGCAGAATGAGGTAAGCAGGATTCGGGGAACCTTCCCCGATTTTTAATCTCCCGTGCGGAGGGTTAAACTTTGGAAATGATAGAGCGCTATCTCCTTCCCGAGATTGCCCGCATCTGGAGTCAGGAAAATAAACTCTCCAGGTGGATTCAGGTGGAGCTGACCGTGGCGCAGGTTCAGGCGGAGAGGGGAATAGTGCCCCGGCGGGAAATCGAAGAACTTTCGCAGAGGCTTAAAGACATAGACCTGAAGTGGCTCATCCGCCGTCAGAAGGAGATCGAGAGGGAGGTGGACCACGATGTGATCGCTTTCCTCATGGCTCTGGAGGAAGTGGATTCCAGGGCAAAATGGCTCCACTACGGTTTGACTTCATCCGACCTGGTGGATACAGCCAATGCCCTTCTCATGAAGGAAGCCATCGAGCTGAATATAGAGGCATACAGGGATTATGCGGAGGCATTGAAGGAGAAGGCCCTTGCATACAAATATACGCCCATTATGGGCAGGACCCATGGGGTTTATGCGGAGCCCACCACCCTGGGGCTTAAGTTTCTGGGCTTTTATATGGAGGCCCT
>JALSOK010000077.1 GCA_026986535.1 Caldifarciminota bacterium | reverse complement strand
GAGTAAAGCCCATCTGCCTGAGCCGTTCATCTCCCCACAGGGAGGGGGTGGTAATCAGGATTCCCCTGCCCGCCGGAGGGTCCAGAGGAAACGGATAACATATGTATCCGAATTGAACCTTCAGGGCATCAGGTATATCGGTCTCTGCCAGCAGGCACAGAAAGAGGCCCTTCCCGGCCGGAATCCTTCCCCCCATCTTCTGACAGCACTCCAGGGCATCGATTATAGACATCCAGTAGTACTCATCTGTATATGCCTCACGGGGGCCGCATTTTATACGGGGAACCAGAACCGCCACACTCGAATTTTAAAGGTCAGGAGGGAAATACCATGCATTATCGCCATCATGATTATACAGTTAGGCAAAACGGGAAAGGATTATGTAATGAAAACTCACTGATTTTCAATGAAATGGGGGTCAAGGACGGTTTAAAATTTTCCCATGCTCCTAATGGCAATAGGCATCATATCGGTGGGTCAGAGCGACTGGCTCGGCGGGCCGGCCACGACATGCCCGGTCGATGACATGACATGCATCAATAATAATTGCCCGGTTATGGACAATGCCTTCGACACCACTTTCTGCGCGTCAGACAACTCCCTGGTGTATTATTCTCCCGGCAAGCTCAGAATCTACGGCACCTTCCAGTACCTTCAGGAGCACACCATAAAAGGACCTGGGGAGGCGGGAGGATGGGACAATGACCCCGACATATTCGATGTGAATCTGGATGGTCATCTGGACCTGGTGGTAACGGACGAGAGTTTCCCGAGTCTGCAGGACTCGGTATGGGTCTTCCTGAACGATGGAAATGGAAACTTCACACAGATAACTGTGGACTACAATCTCGGGAGCGTGGACGAGATTCACGAGAACGATGCAGATGGGGATGGGGATGTGGACCTCTTTACTGTGGGAAATGCTTCGGGAAATCAGGATGTTGTTCTCTTCATAAATACGGGGGCCGGATGGTCCAAATGCGTTATATGCACGGATCTCAACGGAGTGTGCGGTGATACGGGAAGCGGCACAGGAGAAGCCGAAGGCATATACACCGGAGACCTCGATGGGGACGGGGATGTGGACATTGCGGTGAGCCATCTGAACGATGGAGCCCTGTATGTCTTCGAGAGGGTACCGATGGGGACTCCCGGCGCAACCGGGTGTTCCATTCCGGGTGCCGGCGATCACTACTACCTGAAGCATTTCGTGGATGCCCCCTCCATCGGCGGCGGATGGAATGTTATAATTGCAGATGGAGATAACGACGGGGACAACGACATATTCATGACATACCACGATGGCCTCGTATTCTACAGGAACGATGGAGCCATGAACTTCAGCAGGCAAATGATAGAAAATCTTCCAAATAAAGGGTATTACGGACTTGCAGTGAAGGACCTCGACAGGGATGGGGATGTGGATATTGCAGTGAGCAACAGGAATTCCGACTCCGTGAAGATATTCACAAACGATGGGGCGGGGAACTTCAGTCTGCTCCAGAGAATCTATGTTCCCTATCCCATGGGGGTTGTGATAAACGATGTGGAGGAGGATGGAGACCAGGATGTATTCGTCGCTTCTTATATGGGAGGGGCCTCT
This sequence comes from Caldifarciminota bacterium, assembly GCA_026986535.1. Lineage (GTDB taxonomy): Bacteria > Hydrothermota > Hydrothermia > LBFQ01 > DSFT01 > S143-66. The sequence goes on along the minus strand of JALSOK010000077.1, from coordinate 9,940 downwards.
TCCCACACCATCTACATACTGGTGAACGACGGAGGGACCTTCACACCCGTGAGCCAGAAGGGATATATAACGGACAGGAACTACTTCGGCGTGGGATCGGGGGACCTGGATGGAGATGGGGATGCGGACCTGCTGGTCAGGGCAGGAAGACCCGGAGAAACCCCTTCCAGACGGGAGGGCCTTTACTGGTACGATGCCGTGCTCTTTTACGAGGATTCGGCAAAGCTGGTCTCCAGCATCGTGGACATAAACGGTCCATCCGACACCAGAAGCTTCAGATGGGATTCCCTCATCGTCAGGGGGAAGAATCTGGAGTACCTGAATTTAATGGTAAGGACCGGAAGAAACCTCAACCAGCTGAAATCGAACCCCTGGAATCTGATAACGGACATCGCAAACTGCACCACATTCGGTGCTCCGGTCGACAGTATAAAGTGCTATATCACAACGGCGGATTCCATGGTGGAGTTCATACAGTACAGACTGGACCTCTACTCCCACGATGGAGATGGGGATGGATTCAACGAAATCTCCGCGATCATCTACGATGTTATATTCAAATTCGACGAGACAGTAACACCGGTCGCCCGGGATGAAAGTCCGGCAGGTCAATTCCTCCTTCCGGATGGCATGGCCCGCATATACAGCATCAGCGGAAAGCTGGTGGATAAAAGGCGGATAATCGGCGGAAAACTGCGCAGGGAAGGACTGCCTCCGGGCATATACATAATTCGGATAAAAACGAACGATGGAAGGAGCCTGATGAGGAAGATGGTTATAACTCCCTGAATCAGGCAAAAGTGTATCTGTAAACCCTGTGGCGCTTGTAGGGGAGAACGCCCAGGCGCCGCAGGTCCTTCTGCATATCCGTGGCTGTCTCTGCCACCTGGGTCAATTCGGCGTTCAGGAACTTCCTCCTGCGGACCGTCTTCTCCATCTCGGTGTACAGCAGTACATTGGCCCCCCTCTTCTGATAACGGGGGTGGACGCCCGCCCCATTCAGGGAAATGGTTCTGGCCCTGCGGAGGCTCCAGAGCATATCCACCACATTCCACGGATAGAGGTGTCCCCCCGCCCTCTGGAGAGCGGGGGAAATGTCAGGAAATCCCAGGAGAAATCCCATCACCTCATCGCTTCCTTCGTGCACTATGAGTTTCATCAGTTCAGGCACCACCACCCACTTGAGATTATCGGCCAGGAATTCTATCTCCCTGTCGGTCAGGGGGTAAAACTCCCAGTTTTCGGTAAAGGTCTCGTTGTACGAATGCCCCAGCCTCAGGGCCCAGTAATGGACCTCCCTCCTGGACTTCAGGGAAACTACCCTGAGGTGAAAGCGCTCCTTTATCCTCTCTGCCAGCCGATAAAGGGTCCATGGGAGCTGGAACTCCTCTGCCTTTACATGGAAAGATAGAAAGTCCACCTCCTTCTCGAATCCGAGGGTCTCGAGATGCTCACCATAGTAAGCGTAGTTGTAGTTCATCATGGTCATCATCTGCCGATATTCGAATCCCTCCACCAGAATCCCATAGCCATCGAAAGCCCCCAGCCCCTTTGGACCCACGAGGGTATCGAGTCCCCTCCTGCCCGCCCAATCTACAGCCACCTCCATGAGCTTCTCGAATACCCTCCTGTCGTTTACAGCATCCAGGAAATAAAAAGAAGCCTGACGCACCCCGTGATACTCATTGAATCTCCTGTTCTCCAGGACTGCAATTCGCCCCACCACCTCGCTCCCCTCCTTCACGATAAAGAAGTCCGCATCCGAATGCTCATAAAAGGGATGCTTGTTCCTGTCCATGTATGTGAGCATGTCGCCCGTGAACCACGGCACCCAGTTGCGGCACTTTTCGTAGAGGCGGAAGGGAAACTTAATGAAGGACATCTTCTGGGCTTTGCTCTCCACCCTGACCACTCTCAACATGGGGAAAGTATAAGGGGGTCAGCCCACGGCGATGGACTCTTCCGGATGGTAGAACTCCAGTCCCCTCCGCACTTCCGGCCTATCGAGGACCTGAGGACTTGAAAGCAACTGTCGGGCATCCTTCCTGGCAGAAATTATGATCCTCCTGTGCTCCGCACTGGTCAGATCAGCGAACCTGAACTGGGTCAAACCGTGCTGTCTCTTTCCCAGAAGCTCACCGGGTCCCCTGAGCCTGAGGTCTATCTCCGAGAGCCTGAAGCCATCCGAATACTCCACCATAGCCCGAAGGCGCACCTTGGCCTCCTCGGAGAGTTTATATTCGGGAGGGGTGAGCAGTATGCAGTAGGCTGTCTCCCTGCTCCTCATTATCCTTCCCCTCAGCTGATGCAACTGGGACAATCCAAACCTCTCTGCATGCTCTATCACCATTACGGTGGCATTGGGCACATCGATTCCCACCTCTATCACCGTCGTCGCGACCAGAATGTGGATTTCTCCCCTGCGGAATCTCTGCATGATCTCCTGCCTCTCCTCCCTCTTCATCCTCCCGTGAACAAGCCCTATTTTTATATCGGCGGGTTTTATCCTGCTGAGGTATTCGTATATCTCTGAAACCGCCTTCACCTCCAGTTTCTCGCTGTGCTCCACCAGGGGAGCCACCACATACGCCTGCTTTCCCTCCCTCACCTTTTGAAAGAGCCACTGGTAAACCTTCCCCCTGTCCCGCTCCTGAACCCATCGGGTTATCACCTTTCCCCTGTGGGGCTTCTCATCTATTATCGACACATCCAGATCCCCGTATATGGTGAGGGCAAGGGTCCTGGGGATGGGGGTTGCAGTCATGACCAGGAAGTGGGGAGTAAGCTCCCTCCCTTTGCTCAGGAGCCTGGCCCTCTGTCCCACCCCGAACCTGTGTTGCTCATCTATTATAGCCACCCCGAGATTTCGGAATTCTACATCCTCCGTTATGAGGGCATGGGTTCCGATGGCAATATCCACCAGCCCCATCTTTATGCCGTGGCGGATGGATGCCTTCTGACGGGTGGGCATCTCGCTTATCAGGAGCTCCACATTTACGGGCAGGTCTCTGGTGAAGTCCCTTATCACCATATAAAGCTGCTCGGCAAGAATCTCCGTAGGGGCCATTATGGCCGCCTGATAACCATTCTCCACAGCCAGAAGGGCCGTATATGCGGAGACTATGGTCTTTCCACTTCCCACATCCCCCTGCAGGAGTCTGTGCATGGGCACATCCCTCGCCATATCCTCCTCTATCTCCTTTATAACCCTCTTCTGGGCACCGGTGAGCTCGAATGGAAGCCCCTCTATAAACCTGTCGGTCAGGGTTCCCTTCTTCACTATTACGGGGGCCTTCTGCTTTCTGTATGTGGCAAATCGAAAGAGGTTCAAGAAGAAGAAGAGCATCTCCTCGTACGCAAGGGCCTGGCGGGCCACCTCCCCCTCCTTCACCGTTCGGGGATTGTGGAGCATGTTGAGAAGGGTGATTTTAGAAGGGATGTTGCGCTTTCGCTTTATTTCCGGGGGAAGGAATTCCATTTCCCTCTCCACAATGGGTCCGACCTCCCGAAGTACATCCCTTATGATTCCCCTTATGAAGCCCTGCTTCAGCCCCTCCGTGGACGGATAAACCGGAATGACTCCCATCATGCTGGAACTGGAAACATCGCTGATGAATTCGTACTCCGGAAAGAGAATCCTCCACATCCCCCCGTACCTGTACACCCGCCCGGCCGCTATGACCCTGTCCCCCTCTTTAAAGCTCCTGAGGACGAATGGAACCTTCCTCCAGACGAGATTCAGAAATTCACCGGTGTGTATCTTCAGGGTAACTATCTGCTCGTTTCCCTCCTCCCCTTTCGAGACCACAGTTCCCACAACCACCGCCTCCTCCCCCGCCTCCAGTCTCGGTGTAAGGTGACTGCGGTCCAGATAGCGCCTCGGAGGAAACATTATCAGGTCCCTCACCGTACGGATACCCAGACGGGCAAGGCGGGATGCTCTGCGGGGTCCAACCCCCTTGATGTACTTTACGGGAGTATCCAGGTCCAGAGGCATTCGTGGAAATTTTAACGGAACAGAAAAAGGGGGAGAAAGGAACTATTCCTCCTCCCAGACAATGGGATTACCGAACCGCCCCGCAAACACGAACTCCTCTATCTTCCTGCGGGGTTTTTGATTCGGATCCTCCAGGGGGTATCCACATGCGAAGGCCATAAGGGGCTCATAACCCTCCGGTATCTCGAATATCTCCCTCGCCAGTGAAGGGCTGAATCCCCCCATTCCCCTGCACATTATTCCCATCCCGGAGGCCTGAACATTGAGGAAGCCCCAGAAAGTCCCGCAGTCCAGCTGATGGGCGGGGTTAATCCTGTCCTCGAATGTGTACTTCACCCTTGCAACGAGTATGGCAAGCATGGGAGCATCCTTTGCCCATCCCCTGTTATATTGGGAGAGGGTCTCCAGTATTCTGGAGTGGGTTTCATCGAAATTCAGGCCCAGGATGAGGTGCCAGGGCTGGTCGTTGTAGGAGGAGGGGGCCCTTCGGGCAGAATCGAGCAGAAGCCTGACCACATCCGGAGACAGGGGACGATTCCTGTCGTACTTCTTCGCACTCCACCGATTCAGTATGGCATCCCGAACATCCATGGGGAGAATTTTACAGCAAATCTCTAAATAGAAAGCCGGGCAGAAGCCCGACCTATATGCTGTAGCGGAATATGGCTCCAACCCCCTTGTAAATGGCCTTCCTCAGTTCGTCGTAGTGGGCTATCTCTATGCTTCCGCCGGTGGATATGACCTGCTCTATGAGGGTATCCACGATATCCTTCACCGGCCAGGGCTCATCCTCATCCAGGAGACACCTCTTTTCCCCGATGGATATAAATCCGGAGGGATAGCACACATACCCCTCCTTCTGATAATCCCTGTCCACAATGAGGAGTTTGATGTTGGCCATGAGGGCATTCTCTATAATCTTCTCCAGATTGTTGACAGCCCCCATCCCCTTGCTCAGGGCAAATTCCAGCTCCTCCAGTTTGTTCCTCTCATCCCTGTAATCCAGCTCCTGAATCTTCCTCAGGAGGGTCTCAACTATATCGTTCTTGGAGGGATTGGCCGGAAGTTTAAGAATACCGCGAAGGCGCTGCTTTACATAGGAGTGCAGGTAATCCAGGAGCATGTGATCCAGCTTATCCGGTCCAGCGATGAAGATATTGTCCACGGAGGTCCGCTTGTACACCTCGAAGATTTCGCCGGACACGATGCGGAGGATTCGCCTGTCGGACTCCCCTATGATGTTCTCCAGATTCTGACCCCCCACGCTCCTGCTTATGGGTATGCCGGCCCTCAGACGGGTTTTGTACACCCCCTCCTCAATTTCCCTGTGCTCGATGGAAATCTCCTCACCCAGCTGCCTGAATCCATCGGAGACGCTGGCTATGTAGAATCGAATCCACTTGCGGGAGAAGTGGACGACCAGATTGCGGCCGAACTCGGATTCTATCTCCAGGGCAGCCCTTATATAGGGAGTTCGATCGATTTCGAGCATCTCTCTGAATATGTAGGGGAGCTTCCTGACCTCGAAGTAGTTTTCCTTCGCATTGCTGAATATTCCGATTCCCCAGACCGGAAGGCCATTGTCGCTCTCCAGATTGGAGGGGTCAGAGATGAACTCCCGGATTCTGCTAAAATCCTCCTGAAACTGCTCCACATCGATACCGTGCCTCTTTCGAAACTCCTCCTCCGCCTTTATGAGGTCCTTCAGTTTGATTTCGTATCTCGGAGGCTTATCACCCCTATCCTCCGGCGTGGTGGAGAGATATACCGAAACATAATGGCTCATGGAAAAATTTTACAGGCGGGCTCAGGCCCAACATCTACGGGAAGATGTGGGTTCCGGTTTTGCCCTCCATGGCCTCCCTGAAGCTGTACAGGGAGGTAATCACAGCCCCCCTGCCGCCCCTGCGCAGGAATTCCAGAACTGCCTTCACCTTGGGCCCCATACTGCCGGGCGGAAACTGACCTTCCCTGTAATACTCCTCCAGCTCATCCACCTTCACCTCATCGAGGGGCCTCTGCTCCGGTTTACCGTAGTTGAGATAGACCTTCTCCACATCCGTTAGGATAATCAGGTAATCGGCCCTGATCTGGGAAGCCAGGCGGGCAGAAGCCAGGTCCTTATCCACAACGGCCTCCACCCCTTTTATACTCCCACCCTCTATAACAACGGGGATTCCTCCACCCCCTCCCGCCACCACCGTATAACCGGCCCGCAGAAGAGCAGAGACAGCATCCGCATTGAGAACCTCGATGGGCTCGGGAGACGGAACCACCACCCTCCATCCCCTGTCCGAATCCCTCCTGAAGGTCCATCCATACCTCCGCTCCAGCTCACGGGCCTCCTCTTCGCTGAAGAACCTTCCCACATACTTGGTGGGGTTGCGGAAGGCGGGGTCGTCGATATCCACCCTCACCAGGGTAATAAGGGTGGCCACGGGTCTGGATCTGCCCCGCCGGATAAAGACCTCCCTGATGCTCCTTTCTATAAGGTATCCTATCCACCCCTGCGTTTCCGCATTGAGGAAATCCAGACTCATGGTGAAAACCTTCCCCTGTGTGAAGACATTTCGAAAGAACTCCTCGCCCACCTGGGGGCCGTTGCCGTGGGTTATGACCACTTCGTTCTCGATGACAAACTCGTACAGGGATTCTGCGGCAATCCTTGCATTCCTCTCGTGGGTCTCGAGGGTAAAGGGCTCCCCCTTCTTCCTGAGGGCATTACCTCCAAGAGCAACAACAGCTCGCATGGGAAGAAGTTTAAAGACTCAATCCTCCCACTGGGCGATGAAATTGGTTATGAGGAAGGTCAGGAAGAAGATTCCATTAGACAACCCTTCCCGACCCAGGAGGAAGAACAGGTCCCCCAGGAGATACACGATTACCGCAACGATTCCGGCAAACCACCTCTTCCCCAGGTCGCTGCCAGCATAGGCATAGAGGTTCATGAAGGTTAGGGTGAATATGGGCACATCCAGAATACCTATCAGCATCTTCCATCCCTGAAGACCGAAGAGGAAATGAACTCCCAAGACGGTTATGGTGGAAACGAAAAATGCTCCGGCAGATGCAACTGCCCTCCATCCGGTAAACCTTATACCCCTGGAGAGAACACCGAGGAACATGAACAGAACTGCCAGGAGGAGGAAGAATCTTCCCAACACATGCAGAGCATGGATGCCGGTGAAAATTCCCACTCCCAGAAGTCCAAAACCGCTGAATATGAGCCAGAATTTTCCCCGCAGGGTGTCGAATCCAAGAGCATAACCCTTGTAAAGCGAGGAAACAGCGAAAAGGACTCCCCCATAGAGGAGAACCGGAGAGATAAGACCCCTATCGAAGAGGAGGGCATACAGCCCCGCAACGAGATACAGCACATTGAGGGTTTGTAAAACTTTAAACATAGTCTCATAAGTATAAGGCACTTATGCGGTGTTGCATTCGATATTATAGTGTTCAACTAAAAAATTTTGACACCGGAATAAGCCCATGTGCATCAAAAACCAAGATATTCAGGATGGATGAGAAATTGTTCACAGCGCGTCCGGATTCAGTCCACCCCAAGCAGTTTCACTCTCCTGCTATCCCCGACTCCCCCTGTCAGGACATACTTTCCGCGGCACACCACCCACATGGCATCGAACAGGTGAATATAATTGATCCTCCCGTCCAGGGCAATGTCGTAAATTCTGTCTCCGCTTGCGAGTATAAGTCTGTTGCGGGTAATACATGCCGTATTATCTCCCTCCACATAGATGATTTCCCTGCGCCATAAGAAGTCGAAGTCCTCGAGCGATATGAGCCCCGTTATGGCCCCCTTCCTGGGGTCCTCGTACCCCACCACCGCATACCTGTCTGTCAGGAGAAGGGGATAGATGGATTTCCAGTTTCTGGTCTTCTCCTTCGGATCCCTGTCCATGCGGGCCATTATCTCCCCCTCCGAATCGAAGAGGATCAGGTTATCATAAAGGTCCGAATACAGGCAGAATTCCCCATTGCATACCAGCCTGGCCACACCGTAGGTGGATATGTCATCGTATTTCCTCAGCAGTCTCGATGTCTTCAAATCGTAAATGTACAGCACACCATCGGAGAAGATAAAAGCAGACCTGTTCGTAAGGCCCCCCTCCACTATGATTCCGGAGGTCTTTATCTGCGTTCCATAAACCTCCACACTGTAGCCCTCCTTTATGCATCCGTATATGGCCATCATGTGGCTTCCATCGGGTGAAAGGCGGGCTATGGCACTGCAATCCTCCATCCTGGATGCTCCCCCTTCGAATTCGTACAGGGAGCCCCTGTAGGGAATCAGCCAGTATCCGGATTTTTCCAGGACTTTTCCCTTCATATTCAGGACATAACTGCCCCCATCTGCCCTGTTCAGTATTAGCTTCTGCCCGTAGAAGAAGTTATAGGGGGAGAGCTCTCCATCGAAGCTCCTTTCGAAGATAACGCTGAAAGCAAGCAGATGAAGAATCATTTGATCTCCTCCCAGAGCTCGTCCATCTCCTCCAGGCTCATCTCCTGCAGCGAAAGGCCTCTCTTTTCGGCTTCCTGCATGAGCTTCCTGAACCTCTCGACGAATTTCATATTGGCTTTGCGCAGGGCATCTTCAGGATTTATTCCAAGATGCCGGGCCAGATTGACTATGGAAAACAGCAGATCCCCGAGTTCCTCCTCTATTCTCCCTTTATCCTTTTCCGAAGCCAGTTCCCGCACCTCCTCGCACACCTTCTCAAGGACCCCCTCCACATCGGGCCAGTCGAAGCCCAGGCGGGCCGCCTTCTGACCGATTCTATAGGCCAGATAAAGGGCAGGCATGGAGAAGTTTATATCCTCGAACACCTTCTTCCCCTTGCTCTTCTCCCAGTTCCTGAGGACACTCTGAGTATCTTTCAGGTCCGCATCTCCGAAGACATGGGGATGACGCTCTATGAGTTTTTCAATCAAACGGTCCAGCACCTCCCTCAGACTGGTCTTTCCATTCTCCTCGGCAATGCGAATCTGCATCAGGGTTACCAGAAGGACATCCCCCGCCTCGGAAGCGAACAGTTCCCAGTCCTTCCTGTCTATGGCATGCACCAGCTCGTATGCCTCCTCTATCAGCTTGTACTTCAGGGATTCGTTGGTCTGCTCCCTGTCCCAGGGGCACTCCTTCCGCAAAATGGTGATGATTTCCCAGAGTCTGTCGAATTCTTTCATGGATGGAAAATTTTACAATGGAAAGGCGGGCCGGAATGGGCCCGCAGTTCATCGAATCTTCAGATTATCTATCGCTCCCCTGCAGGTGCCCTCGAGAGTAGGAGGAACACGGACGGGTTTTCTGCGGGTTGGTATGAGCCTGGCCTCATCGAGTTTCAGCTCCAGCGTCCCCTTCGTGTTCTCCACATTTACATCGATTCCGTAAAGTTCATATCCCTTCGTAAAGTAAAGGTGCAGCCTGCAGGGCCTTTCGAAGGAATAATCCAGGACAATGGTCTTAATCTGCGATGCACCCGCATCTTCTATAACATACCTGCCATCGAATCCGATGAATCCAAGGAGTGTCAGGAAAATCATCTCACACCTCCCAGCACCTTTATCTGCTCATTTCCTATCCTGACCAGGTACACACCGGGCCTATCCAGGCTCAGGGGGATAAAGTTGGAGCCCCTGCGAAGATCAACCCTTTTAAAGAGAACCTGCCTGCCATCGACAGTATATACCCGGAGCACCTCACTTCCCGCAACGGGGGAATTATAGACGATACCTCCATCCCTGAACACCACGCCGGATGTCGTGTTCTCCTCCACTCCCGTGGCGGCAAGGAGATCATCTATATATGCGTAGGATGAATAAACATGGAAGTACCCGGTCCTGTTGTCGGCCCATGCCACATAAACCCTTTCGTTATCCGCATAAGAGTCTATATAATGGCCGGGCCAGCAGTTATAATCCACATTA
>JALSOK010000076.1 GCA_026986535.1 Caldifarciminota bacterium | reverse complement strand
CCGCCGAAAGAGAACCAACACCATGATAACGAAGAAGAGCAGGAACATCACGAAGAACTTCCAGGGCGGGACCACGAGCATCCGCTCGAAGGCATCCGCCCCACTGCGCATCGCATCCCACATTCCCCGATTCTAATTTTAAACGCAATCCGGCAGGTTGTCCGATACCCATGTCACCACTCCCCATAAAAGGAGGTGAGAGATGGCTGAAATCTTTGACCCCGATTACGAGCTGGGATATGTAATCATGAGGGCCTTCCTGTCCACGGCTGTGGAGGAGGATATAATGGAGGCCGTGGAACTGCTGCACAGGTATGGGGAATGGATAACTAAGGCGTCTATAGAAGACCTCGTCCGCTGGTCCCTGATTCAGATTTTCGAGGAGATGGAGTTCAACGACCCCTCCCTCACAGCGGCCATAGTCCGGCTCCTGGAACTGGTGGGAACGCCGGATGGGATAAACCTGAATCCGGAGTTGCCGCGCTCCGAAGGGACCCTATTGGAACCTGTCCTTCAGTTCCCCTGAGATTTCCTGCGCCATGCGGTTGAGGTAGTCGTTTATCTCCCGGTATATGTCGGCAATTCTATCATGGGGGCAAGGCTTCTTAAAGATTTTCTCGTACAGGGACTTCCACTCCTCGAGACTCATGTCCGGCCGACCGATTTCTATGCTGATTCTGTTTCCTTCCTCTGCGCAGTCTCCGGAACGGCATATAATGATACTCATATCAGCACGCTCACAACAGCAGCGGTCAGCAGGTTGGCCAGCACGCCACCGAACATGGCCTTCAGGGCTATACTGGCAATCTCGGACTTTCTCTCGGGAACCAGCCCCCCTATACCGCCAATCTGTATGGCCACAGATCCGAAGTTGGCAAATCCGCAAAGGGCAAATGTTGCAATATGCTCTGTTCTCTGAGATATGGCCCCATCCTTTATGAGATTGGCAAGATCCATATAGGCGACGAACTCATTCAGGGCCACCTTGGTACCCACCAGACTGCCGAAAGTATGGGCCTCCTTCCACGGAACCCCCACCAGGTATCCCAGAGGAGAAAGGATAACCCCAAAGAACTCCCTGAGGGATCCCGGGAAACCACCCCACCCCATGTAATGAAGGAAAATACCGTGCATCCACCCGAAAAGGGCATCGAATATGGCGATGAAAGCCAGAAAGACGATGAGCATGGCCCCGATGTTTACCGCGAGGCGAACCCCCTCTTCGGTACCGTTAACAGCCGCCTCCAGGACATTGTATGCCTTCTTCATGTGGAGCTTCTGGTTAAGATGCTCCATATCCATGGCCTCCTTCCCCGTGGGGGGCACGAGGATCTTTGCAATCATAAGGCCAGCGGGAGCCGAGATTATGCTCGCTATTATGAGGTCGGTCGCAGGGATCCCCATCTGAATATACGCCGCCAGTACCGCCCCGGCTATGGTCACGAATCCTCCCACCATCATGGCGAAGATTTCCGAATGGGTGGCAGAATTCAGATAGGGACGGACCGTAAGAACTGCTTCTGTCTGTCCAAAGAATATATTGGCAGCAGCAGCGAGGGACTCCGTCGGAGAGGTCTTGAGGGTCCTGTTCATGAGCCAGGCGAGGGCGTAAACCACCCTCTGCATTATGCCGTAGTAGTACAGCACCGCCATGAATGCAGAGAAGAACACGATGGTGGGAAGCACCATGAAAGCGAAGATGAAGCCGGATTTACTCTGATCCACCAGGTCCCCGAAGACGAATCGGGCCCCATCCATGGAAAAGGCAAGGAAATTCCTGATCTGGGCTCCGAGCCAGTCGAAGAAGTGGACCACTCCCGGCACATTGAAGGCAAGGAATGTAAAGGAAAACTGGAGTATCAATCCCCACAGGACGATGCGCACGGGAAACTTCCTTCTGTTTTCCGAAAAGAGCCATGCTATAAAGAGGATAACCCCTATACCCACGAGGGCGCTCAGCCTGTAAATCCAGTCATTCATCCTTCACATACTCCGCCTTAACAGTGGTTTTGATGCCACCCCTGGGTGTAAATTCCCCTGTAATTTCCATCCTCTTCGGCTTTACGACGGCCACGAGATCATCCAGTATTCGGTTCACCAGGGATTCGTAGAAGATGCCCACCTGCCTGTACTGGAGCAGATAGTACTTGAGGGACTTGAGCTCCACTATCATCCGGTCGGGTACATATCTGATGGTAATGGTGGCGAAATCGGGCAGACCAGTCATGGGACAGAGAGAGGTGAATTCGGGCTGGACTATCTCCACCACTATGTCCCTCCTTCCGGCATACTCATAAGGTACAGCGAGGAGCACATCCCTGTCCACAACCTCCGGACCCTGTCGTGTGGCTCTGAGTTTCTCCCGGATCTCCCTTTCCTTCCTTTCGAACTCCTCCATAGAGCGGGCCATAAGGCCAAAATATTAAAGGGCTTCCCCACGGCAGGGACAGGAAGACTCCGCAACGGGCAAAAAGGTGAAATTTCCACCACGATACGAGGGCGGGGGATTCAGTTTTTACATCGAAGGCGATACAGGCCCGGGCGGACAGTCTCAACCCATCGAACCCCCTCTCTCCAATTCAGAAGAAAAATCTGAATAAGCAGGATGAAAATTTCGCTCTCCATAGTTTCGCAGTTTTCAGGGACATACACTTAAAATTGTGTAGAGGGAAGCAGTAGAAATGCCAGGAGGAGGAAGAAAAGGTCCCCCGAATCAGAGAGCTCCTGCCAGAGAGATGGAAGAGGAACGGGGATTTCCATGGGTTATGCCCGTGGCACTGCAAAGACAGTCCTCTTGGAACCGGGCATAAAAGCAGGGGACATAGAAGCCATAGACACATCCCCTGTGGATGAGAGCGCGGCTTTCGTGTATCTGGATGGGCACAGGAAAGAAAAGCCTGCTTTATGCTGAGGGCCGGGGATTATGGGGAAACCGTGGAAGAGATTCCCCCGTACGGGGTTCTATTTCAGGTCCCTTATCG
>JALSOK010000075.1 GCA_026986535.1 Caldifarciminota bacterium | reverse complement strand
CTCCGGAATGCATACAGGAGGATCGAATCGGCCGTCTCCCTGCCCACCCCCCGGATGGAAAGCAGTTTCTTTCTCAGGACATCCGTGTCCAGAGCATCAAGGGAGTCGAAGCCTCCCTCCTTTATGAAGAAGTCCATGAAATTGAGGAGATAGCGGGCCTTCTGATTGAAAAAACCGGCCGGCCTTATCAAATAGGCAAGCCTCCGATGACCCAGCTGAACATACCTGCGGGCGAAATCCAGAGCATCCCCATCCCCCGAGGCGGGAAGGAGCTGTGCTCCCCTTAGATTTTCGAGGGCCTTTTCCACATTCTTCCATGCAGTATTCTGGGTCAAAATGGCACCGACGATGACCTCGAATCGGCTCCTGCCGGGCCACCATCCCTGCTCCCCGAACTCCTCCATCAGGATGTGGAACATCCGCCTGACCTTATCGAACATCATGGGAATGGAGAATTTTACTGGAGCGAAGGTGTCCTCTTCCTCTTTTCCACCCCATCCCTTATGGCCTGCTCCATCAATTCTTCCACCGCCTTCTGAAGGGCTTTCGTAAACTCTATCTGCCCCCTTCTGCCACCGGGAAAGTCGGATGGATACAGGGGTTTTCCGAAATAGACATGGATGGGCTGAACCCGGAGAACCCACTTCCAGGGCTTCGTGATGGCCCTGCCGTGATTGTTGGTGATGTAGGCCGGAACAACCGGAGCCCCCGTATTGAAGGCAAGGAAGGCCACCCCCAGTTTGAAGGGGAGGAAGTCCTCCTTTGTCTTATTGCGGCCCCCCTCGGGGAAAATGACCACAGTCCCCCCCTTCCTGAGCAACTCTATGGCATGCATAAGGGCCGCTCTGGCCTGCGCGCTGCGCCTGAGGGGTATGGCGTTCAGAAATTCTATCAATTTTCCAAAGGGCCTGACCTTCCACAGGTCCTCCTTGGCCAGGAAGAAGGCCTCCCTTGGATTGAGGGAAACTGCGAGGGCATAGCCCACCACCGGAGGGTCGAAATAGGTCCTGTGATTGGGGGCCACGATTAAGGGCCCCTCCGCCGGAACATTCTCCTTACCGTGAATCTTCACCCCCAGAAACGGATTGAAGAACCACCCGATGGTCCTGAGCAGAATCCTCCACTTCCTGGTCATTACGGTCAAATTTTAAAAGATAACTCACCGCCGATTTTTCTCTTCCAGTCTCCTGCGGGCTATATCCATGATCCTCTCCACCACTTCCTCCACGCTCATATTGGTGGAATCTATGAGAATTGCATCCGGTGCCTTTCTCAGGGGGGCCACCTCCCGATTCGTATCCCGCTCATCCCTCTCCCTCAACTCCTTCAGAGCCTCCGCGTATGGGATTCCCAGCTGGCTGGCTTTGCGGCGGGCCCTCTCCTCCAGATCCGCCGTCAAAAATATCTTTACCTCCGCATCGGGCAGAACCACGGTTCCTATATCCCTCCCCTCTATCACCCCGCCATTCTCCGCAAGCCTCCTCTGAAGTTCCAGGAGATAATCCCTCACCACCCTGCGGGCGGATACCACGGAGGCCAGCTGTCCAATCTCGGCACTCCTTATGAGATCAGTAACATCCTCACCGTTCAGGTATGTCCTGGCCTCTCCATCCGCATACTTCTGGGTAATGGAAACCTCCCCGAGGACCCTTTCTATCTCCCTGTCGGAAGCCCTGAGCTCCCTTCCCTCTATGAGGCCCCTCTGCCTGAGATAGTAGGCGACAGCCCTGTATAGGGCCCCCGTCTCTATGTATGGAATGCCCAGCTTCTTTGCAATAATCCTGGAGACGGTGCCCTTTCCGGAGCCGGCGGGACCATCGATGGCAATTCGTATAGGCATTGGCGGAAATTTTAATCCCTCAAAAATAGATTCTCTTTATCCGGCTGCCGGGAATGTAAAACTGGAGAATCTGGTAAAACTTCTGACCATCCAGTGCCCTGAAACCGGCCCCGTACTGACACATCCCGATGCCGTGCCCGAATCCCGCCCCCTTTATGAGGAAACCTCCCGACTTCGGCTCCACATAGAAAAGGGCGCTCCTGAGATAACCGGGATGTCCGAGTATTCTGCGGATATTGAGCTCCCCCACTATGGTCTTTCGCCCCCTCTCCCCTATGACGAGCAGACGCTTTATTCTCCCTCCCCTCGAGCGCTCCAGGGGAATTATCTCCACCACCCTCCCCACCCCGAGCCTTCCCCCAAGAAGGTCCGCATCCACGAATTTCCTCCAGCGGAAAACCTTTTCTGCACCCCTGAGGGACCCTTTCGTTTCCCTTCCCATACCACTGCAATAGGCCCTGGGGTCGGGGTTGTCTATGAATCTCCTGACGCTCAGCTCATCCCTCAGATCCAGCGGAACACCATCGGCATTGTCCGCCTTTGCCACATAATAATCCAGGCTCAGATTCCACACCTCCGATGACTCCAGAGAGCCACCGCACGAAGAGTGAAAGTACGCTTCCACAATCCGATTACCATAAGACAGAACCTGCCCCCTCGTGCTCCTGACGGCCCTGAGCACCCTGTCGTTGACGGAAGTGAAACCCCCATATACCTGCGTGAATACATCGTCCGTCAGCTGATAAGGTTGAATCAGGAGGTTGAGCTTGCGGTTGTAATTGGATACAGCATGGGTCCTCGCCAGTATGGCCTGTGCCCTCAGGGCCTCGATGGGGAAATCGGGGCGCATCTCATAGGGCAGCACCCCCGCCACATAGTCCTCCAGATGCACGACATTGACCATGGTCAGGGCCTTTCCCCCCACATCCGTCCACACCTCGAAGCGGCCCGGATAACTGCGGGTAATGCGTCGGCTCCCGTGCAGGGGATCGTATTCCCTGTATCCGACGAGGGTCAGCAGACCGCTGTACTGGATTTCGAAGGGGGTGGAAATCCGGAGCTTCCGATTCCCGTATATCACTTCGGCCTCACCGGAAGGGGGCTCCACCAGAAGCCTCAGGTAGCGGGTCGAATCAGTAATCCCCTTTCGCCTGAGCTCCTCCACGCTGGCGTAGGGCCCCTCTATGATGAGGAACTCCCTCGTATCCACCGGCCCGATCACAGCCCCCGTGGAGAAGAGGCGCACCTTCCTGCCCGATTCCTGCAAAATCTTTAGATCCACTATAGCGGAACCCATATCCCTGTGGCGGGCCAGTATCTCGAAGTAACCGATGTGGGCCGGCCGGCCCCCCGCAAACCGCACATAGAAATCTCCCCTTCCGCTTAGAAGCCGCTTCCCACCCTTAGATATGACGAAATTTTCCGCCCTCGCATGGAATCTGGTGTCCTTTGCGATTCCAACACGGACCAGAAAGACAGCTGTATCGGGAATCACAGGGGCCTCTATTACGATGGGAGACTCCTCCATGTTCCGGGAGACAGTGGCCGTGCGGCAGGAAAGGACCGCAAACAGGAGGAACCACCACCTACGGCTCATAGGAACGATTTCTCGAAAGCACCTTTATCCGGAGCTTTCCAACAACTCCGGTTATTTCTGACTGCCTCTCTATGGAACCCCTCTGGAGCATAAGGTGTCCGACGCTGGCGGGAAACTCTCCGAATACCGGATCTATCCAGACCCATTCGCCCTTTATGTAGGAAGCGGACCACGCATGGTAGAAATACCTTCCATCCTGATAGATGAGGCCAACCACTATATCGGTGGGAATACCGGCAGCCCGCGCCAGGGCCGTATAGAGAGTTGCATGCTCGTTGCAGTCCCCATAACCCATCTCCAGCACTTCCACGGCATTGGGTATGGAAACTGTGGGCTTCTTCTGAAGATTATTATAGACCCAGTCCATTATCCTGCGGGCCTTTTTAAGCTGATCCTTCTCATCGCCCACTATCTGCTCAGCCAGTTTTCTTATTCGTGGATGGTCCGACTGTATAAACTGGTCCGATTCCAGATACTTCTTCAGGCTGTCGGGGATGGGGGCATTGGGCCTGCCCTCCAGGGCCTTTATATTGTGCCTGCGTATCTCCACGATTGCCGTGTTTCCATCCCTCTTCAGGAGCCTCTGGTCGGCAAAATCCAGAATCAGATTCCCCCTCAGGCTGTCCAGCTGAAGCACCACGAGGGTATCCCTTGAGGGGTCCAGCTCCCCTTCCAGTTTAACTGCAAAGAGCAGCAGGACATCGAGCCTCTGATTACCCAGACGGGTGGCCTCTTCCATGGGCTCGAGCACCATGGTGATGTCGAAGGGGGCCTCCACTTTTATTATGCTGTCGTTGTACACATAGGTGATCGTGCTGGCACCGAACATGTGGCTCTCGAAGGCATCTGCCTCCACGAGATTCCCCCTCCATTCCACCTGTCTGTTCCCCAGGTGTCGGGCTGTTGCTTCCCCCATGGTGAATGAAGTGGGATCGTAGACATTCATCCTGGAAGGGGTGCTGCGCAGGAACAGGATACGGGCATACCAGGTGGAGGGAAGGAAGAAATCGTACTTGAGGGAATACTCCCGCCTGGAGCGGGGGATATTGGTTCCCTCCATCGTCACGATCAACCTGCCATCCTTCACTTCCCCCCTGAGCTTCACCTGAACATCGGATTTGAGGTCGAAGGAAAATTCCCGGACCCTGAACAGGGAGTCGGTCGTTGCCCGGGTGAATGTAAGGAGTTCCTTATCCTGACCGAGCATCTTGAGGGAAAGGAGGGACTTATCTTTAACCAGGTATCCGTTCTCCGTGCCGCTTATGGAGATGTACTCGTACCCCACTTTCGAGCCCCTGATATAGGTTCCGAACCACTGCTCGTAGAGAGAAGAGGAAATAGCCTTCTTGCCGGTGGCACTGGAGCATGAGATTAAGACAATCCCTATAAAAACCGGCAAAATTCTGCTCATGATGGAAAGTTTATAGGTTCACATCAGGAGGGCCCTTCGTTGGCTTTCCCATCCCTGTACTTCTCCACTATAGAGGGCAGAATATTCAGGGCTTCCTCTCTGGTTTTTATCCTGCCCTCCGCCTGAAGGTCATCTATCTCCTGAAGTATCTTCTTAAAAAGGGGTGATGGCTTCAACCCGAGGTTTATCAGATCATATCCCGTGATGAGGCGCGGCGGCCTGCTGGCCTCGGCCTCCTTTCTGCGCAATATGTCCTCCATGATTTTTGCCAGCTTGATATGGCCGGATACCCCGTATCCACTCAACTTCGTGGCCAGAGCATCCGCAAAAGCAAGCAGAACAGTGGGAAAGGCCCATTCTCCAAGGCGATTCATGAACCTGTTGACCGCCCTGACGGTCACCTCGGGCTGGGACAGGTAATGGGGGTGCATGTGATTGGCGATGATGAGGGCCACGACCTTAATTTCATTTCTGGAAAAAGCCAGCCGCTTCCCTATCCTGCGGAACATGCGGGCCCCTTCCGTGTCGTGTCCATAGAAGTGGACCTGCCCATTTTCGCTGGAATAGGTGGGGGGTTTGGCGATGTCGTGGAAGAGGGCCGCTATTGCAAGCAGTGCTCTGTTCCTCCTGTCCCTGAGATTCTCGAACCTGCTCAGGAAGTGAAGAAAGGGGCTCATGTCCAGATGATTGAGGTAAAAGTTCAGGTACTTGAGGACCCTCATGGTGTGCTCCAGTATGTTCTGCTCCACATGGGGAAGGGGCTTTGAAAGCTCCTCCAGCTCGGGAAATATAACGAAGAATAATCCGGAATCGATTCCGAGCCGAACCGCTCCGTAAAAGTCCTCCCCCCCAAACAGCTCCATCAGTTCGAAGTGAATCCTTTCGGCGGCGACATCCCCAATGTTTTCCCTTTCCCCAACGATTGCAGAATAGGTCCCGTACTCCACCTCGTATCCAAGAGTAGAGCGGAATCTCAGTGCCCTGAGCATCCTGAGGGGATCGTCCTGAAAGGAGCGCTCCGATGCCATCCTTATGATTCCCTCCCTCAGGTCCGAAAGCCCTTTCATGGGATCCACGATAAAATCCCCATCCACACTGTAAGCGATGGCATTTATGGTAAAATCCCTGAGGCGCAGGTCCTCGAATATATTCTCTCCCCTGTTTCGGCTAACATCGATGGTCCATTCATCCGAAACCAGCCTGACGGTGGATTCGTCCAGCGGAACCACCGCCCCCCCGATCGTGCGCCTGAGCTCCTCCACCACGGGGTCCGGCTCTCCGAAGACCACGAAATCCAGATCCCTTACATCCCTGCCCAGATAAAGGTCCCTTATGGCACCGCCGACGAGAAACAGACCCCTTCCCTTCAGAGCGTCGTAGAAGGGGAGACTCCTGAGAAACAATTTCACCTTCCCTTCCATATCACCGTCCGCCTTCCTCTGAAAGTCTCTCCCTCCAGCACTATGGTATATGTACCCGGCTTGAAGCCGTTCCTGATTTCCACGATGCTCTCTCCCCTGCGGGCCATTATTTCCTTCGAGAATACGGTTATCCCACGGGAATTAATAACCTTCACCTTCACCCTTCCATCCTCCGGAGCCCTGAAGGAAACTTCCCATCCATCGGGCAGGTATCTCGTGTGGAGCCTCACCATATTCCCCCTCTCCATCCTCCTCATGAATCTGATTCCATACAATCCACCACAGGTGGACGGATACCCATAGCCTTCGACCATCACCTTTTCCATCCTCTCCCCCGCCGAAGCCATGGGATTGGAATACAGATAGAGGCCGGAAACGGTGGATACGAGAACCTCCATAACTCCATCCCCATCGTAATCGACAGGAGAAAGACAAACTATGGAATCCTCCGCCTGAAAGAGGGTCTCTAAGGTTCCGGAATCCAGTTCCCACAGGTAAACCCCGGCGCCCGAGGCCAGTAAAAAAGCCCCGATAAATCCAGAAGCCCCCTCGAAGGTGCGGGGAATCGATTTCTTCACCCTGAAATCCTCATCAAGAATCAGGGCGCTCCCCGAAGCAAGAACAAGGAGATTCTCTCCATAGGGGAGGATGTTCTTCACTCCTCCGAGGAGGACCCGACCTGACAGAAATCTGAGATTTCCGTACCTGTCCACATAAAGGACGCTGTCCGAAAAGGTTGCGATTCTTATCCCGTATATGTCCACAGGCTGGAGACTGTCGGAAAACACATAACTGTGGCTCCCGAGGAGGGACATGGGGGAAAGGAATATCCGGGCAGAGGGATCATAGTCCACGAAAGCACCACGGACGGGAAGCTTCACTGCGGTGGACTCCCGCCGCAGGTATATTATCACCGGGGTCTCCATACTACTCGTCAGAAAGAATATGCTATCCCCGGAAACCAGAACCCTCCTTATGCTGAAGTCCCCATCCAGATCCCCGGAGAGCAGCACCAGTCCCGTATCCGTCAGAACACCCCCATCCACCAGTATGGTGTAAGAATATGGAGTTTCGTATATTACATTTATGGAAGAAGGACCGATTTCCCACTCCTTCTGAACGGACCATATAGCAAGGAAAGCAAACAGCATAACTCCTTCCGGCTGTGAAATTTTAAAGGAAGGCCCTGCATCAATCCATCACCGATTCGTATGCCTTTATCGCCTTTCGGAGGGCCACCTTGACCATCCCCATGGAGGGTTTACCCGTGGAGACCACCATTATATTCACATCCTCATTAACCCGCTCTACCAGTATGTATCCATACCTGGATTCGACCACGAGCCGGTCAGCCCTCGATATACCCATGTACTGCAGGGTGGTCTTCGCAAGGTTTAATATGCCAGCCCCCACGGCGGAAAAGTACTCGTCCCAGGAAATCTCTCCGTTTACCTCGCCCCTCTGGAACTCCTTTATGGTATTGAGGAGGGGAAAACCCTCCCGGGTAAATATGACGAATCCCAGGATGCCGGGAGTACTCTTTTTGATGCTCTCGAGTTTTTCAGCCAGTTCATCCATAACATGCCGCCGTTTCAGTTTCTGGTCCGGTCTTTCATAAGGCTGTTTATCGCCGCCTTCACATAATTTCTGAAGAGGGTCCTGCTCATACCGGTGGCCTTTTCCACTGCGTCGAAGAATGTCCTGTGCATTTCATCCGACAGTAAAATTACGAATATCATCCCGAATTTTTCGAGAGCAGCTATGACCCTTCGGGCCTCCTCTGGAGGGAACTTCTCCTCCACATACGGAACCATGTACCTGATGATTTTAATCAGCACCGTGGCACCCGCATAAAAGGAGATCTCATTCTTCACACTGACGAATGCCAGCTCCGTAATGGGACCCAGGTCCTCGAGATCCAGGGCTCCTGGTATCTCCTTCAATCTGCTCAGCACTTCCCCTGCCGCTTCCTCATCCAGATCCATAATCTCCCTGAACTCGTCGAAGTGCTCATCAATGACCCTGTTTATAACGCTCAGAAGGAACTGCCCATGCCTCTTCAGAAGTTCGACATCCTCCTGGCTCACCGAGAGGGATACCATCTCCCTCATGTGATCCCTTATCGCTTCCTGATTCACACTGCTCATACCAGCTCTCCTTCGCTTCTTATAAACTCTCTGACCTTTTTGCGGGCACTCTCTACCGCCATACGAACCAGACCCACCGGAACATCCGGGTAGGAGATGGCCATTATGCCCACCTCATCGTCAACAGCCTCCACGATAACATTTCCCCGGGGAGACTCCACCAGTATCCGGTCGAAGGGGAGCATATTCATCTGCTCGAGGGTCCTGTGGGCGAGGGAAAAGATGCCCGCCCCAATGGCAGCGAAGAACTCCCCCTCCTCCACCCCATAGAAACCATTTCTGAACATATCCCCCAGCTCCACCGTGGACACCACAGGAAATCCATCCCTGGTAAACACCACAAACCCCGCTATACCATGTACATGTTCCTGAAGATCATGGAGCACTCTCCTGAGCCCTGACTCCATGTTCCCGTGCATAACCCACCTCCTTTTAAAACATCATTTTCGAATACCTTGACATTATTCATAAAAATCGCAGCATAAAGTTTACACCAACTAGCAGAATTTTTCAAGTATAACCTGTAAATTACATAAAAGACTAATTATCATGTATTTAAGTGAGTTATCCCGACTGAATGCAAATGGTTTGCAAAAACTCAGTGAGTTCACAATCACCAACCCTAAACTGCCGCCTTTCATCGAACTCCTAATAGAATGCTCAAGTTAAAGAGAAGCATTGTCTTCAGAGGAAGTGGACCGCATCCCATGCCTCTCAAAATCGCAAATGAAAAAATCCCCGAACTTCCTTTAAAATTTTGTTCCCTTCGGGGCGTTAGCTCAGCTGGGAGAGCGCCGGCATGGCATGCCGGAGGTCGGGGGTTCGAGTCCCCCACGCTCCATTTTGATGAGGAGCATTGGGGTTATTGAAGTTGGTGTGAGCAATCGTAGGAATGCCTATATAAAACCCTCTCACAAAAAATCACTTACGAGCAAAACAAACATCACCAAAATAAAAAGCCCGCCAGATAGTATTATGGAAGTGGAAAAATGAAGGTCGTACTCAAGGAGGAAAATATACGCAAGGCGGATATGCTTCTATATTTGGGGATATAATGCGTATATACCAGAGTTGTACACCATTCTAAAAAGGAGGTGAATGTATGGCAAATTGGGAGGATTTGAGAATAATGGACGTAATTGAGAAAATACAAAGAGAAGAGATTGCTCTTCCTGTAATCCAAAGAGAATTAGTATGGGACGAAGAGAAAATAATATTGCTTTTTGATACTATTTTAAGAGGAGATTCTTTTGGAGCAATTATGACACTTAAGGATTGGAGGGGAAGAGAGCCATTATTTGAGTACAGACCATTTATTAAAGATTATGTCAAAGGTACATTTATTTTTTCAACAAAGACTGAAAAATTATCAAAAGATATATCCTATGTTATAGACGGACAGCAAAGATTATCTGCATTTTATATCGGCTTAATAGGAAGTTATAATGGCAAGGAATTATATTTTGACCTGCTAAGTGAGTGGGATAAAGAAGATTTTTATCTTGATTTTGCATCAAGTTCAAGTAAGTTGAAGAAGCAAGTAGATACATCTAATGGTAATAGAAAAAGAAGGACTTTATGGTATAAAGTCAAAGATTTATTCTCACAATTAAAGAATGCTGGTGGACAATATAAATTCGTAGTTATCCAGATTTTAGATCAGTATAAAGACATGAATCTTACTGAGGAGGAAAAAGAGAGGATACGTGAAAATGTTGATATTTTTAACACACAATTTTTGAATTCTAAAAACTTAGGTATTTGTGAAGTTATGATAAATTTTAAAAAAGATATTTACTGGAATCGTAGAAAAGCTGTTGAATTATTTAGAAGATTAAACCAAGGTGGTACTAGACTCAGCGCTTTAGATTTAATGGCCTCAATACTCAAAAGTTTTAGTGCAGAGAATGAAAAATTTCTATATGAAGATATTAAAGAATTTTCAGATATCGGTTTAGGGCAAGATGAAATAATAAAGTATATCTTCCTTTTACAGGATAATCATAGAAAGGAAATCACTGATATAGAGAAATCTGATTCAGATTTCATACAAAACAATAAAGAGAGAATTTTAAATTCATTGAGAGGAGCTAAGCAATTTCTTAAAGCTTCTGGTTTATATGATTTCTTTGCAGAACAAAAACCATCAGTGATCCCTTTATATTTCATAGGATATCATCTTTTTCATAAAAAGAGCATCGAAACTGAGGATATTAAAGATTATTTCAGAGATGTTGAAAAGAACACTGACTATAAGCTAATATACAGATGGATATATTTGTCATTACTACAAAAGATTTTTAGAAGAAGGGGCGCTGGTTGGATAGCATATAAAACAGGTATCAGGAAAATCCTTGAAGTTATGAAAAAGCATAAAGATATGGATTTTCCAACAGATATAATTTTTAAAGTTTATATTGATCATCCTCTTTATTTTAAAGATAATATAGACGAAAATAGGTTAGATGATTATGACTTTGATTTTCTTATGTACATAATATATGGCAAAAAGTTTAGAAAAGAGGATGTAGACCATATCCATCCATACTCCATTTTAGAATCTAAGGGTTACGACGCAGATAAAATAAACACAGTGGCAAATTATCAATTATTGGACTATGGAATTAATAGAGGTGATAAAAATAAAAACGAACTAAAGGACTGGATAAATAAATTGGCCAATAGGGAAGATTACTTGAAAAGGCATCTAATTCCTAACAATCCAAACTTGTGGGTGAGTGATAATTATGAGCAATTTTTAATAGAACGAAGGAATCTTATTAAAGCTAAATTGGAGGAAAAATTAAATATATAGAACGGCGCACAACAAGCGGGTATGCGGTTCGCTCCGCTCACCCAAATTGCCCTATAGGGCAACTTCGCATACCCGCCAGACGTTATATGACATTCCGACCCTACGCCGCAAAAAAGAAGATAATAACAAAATCTTAATGGTGTTATGATGATTGATAAAAAGAAAATAGCAAAACTGATTTACGAAGAATTGAAAAAAGGAGATATTAAATCAACTATATCTTTAATCTCAAAGGAACTTGAAAAAGAGAAAACAAACAGACTTCAATTTACTAAAACACCATTGCTTAATTCAATAGGACAAGAGTTAGGTAAGCTAATAATTAAAGAAAACTGGAAATTTGAAAAATTGATGGAATTGTGGAGAGAAGGAAAAAGAGATGAAAGATTAATTGTGATAAGTGCTCTGGGGAGAATAGGTAAAAAAGATTATGAAAATACAAAAAAATTCATTTTAAACATTCTTAATGATATTTCTGACTGGGAAATTTGCGATCAGTTGGCTTTGAAGGTTGTTGTTAATTTAGCAGTTCAAAATCAAAAGGA
>JALSOK010000074.1 GCA_026986535.1 Caldifarciminota bacterium | reverse complement strand
AATCCCCGCGGAGGGTCATCGTATGGCTCTACCTCAAGTCGGGAGAAATCTATGGTCCTGCCGTCTATTCGCGGGGATGTACCCGTCTTGAGACGGGAGACGGGAAAGCCCAGCTCCCTGAACTGCCTGGAAAGATGATTGGAGGCCATTTCTCCCAATCTTCCGGCCGGCCTCCACCTGGGCCCCACGAAAATCTTCCCTCCCAGAAATGTGCCTGTCGCTATAACCACCGCCTTCGAGAGGAATTCATAGCCGAATGCAGTCCTGACACCCACTGCCCTCCCCTTATCGATTATAACCTCCACAACCTCATCCTGAAACACATCCACACCGGGATGGGCCAGAACCACCCGCTTCATCCTCTCCCTGTAAGCCCTCCTGTCAACCTGCGCCCTGAGGGATTGGACAGCGGGCCCCTTCTTCGTATTGAGCATCTTAAAAGAGATACCGGTCTCATCGGTGGCGACTGCAATCTCACCCCCCAGAGCATCTATCTCTTTCATCAGATGGGCCTTTCCTATGCCTCCCATGGCCGGATTGCATGAGAGCTGACCGATTTTGTCGATGTCGAATGTTATCATGAGTGTGCGCATGCCCATGCGGGCCGAAATCAGGGTGGCCTCTATCCCCGCATGACCACCCCCCACGACCACCACATCGTAATACTTCCTGTGCATGGAGGAAATTTTAACACACGGGCCAGAGGTTTTTTAATAAACAGGGGACCGAAAGGTCCCCATCAGAAATCAGTAAATGAGCACCGATTTTCTGAAGGTTCCGAAGTCGGTATCCACCTTCAGGATGTAAACGCCCTTTGCCAGGTTCCCCGTGACGGACATGGTGTAGTTCCCCGCATCCATCCTTCCTCTGTGCAGGGTGGCCACCTTCCTGCCGGACACGCTGTAGAGATTCACATCCAGATTAGTGGCAGAAGGCAGATTGAACCTTATGATGAGCTTCCCGCCGGAGTAAACAGGTGCGAAGGAGAAACCAGAGATCTGCGAGCTTTCCCTGGTGGACACAGGTATATTTGAAATGAGAGAATCGGCGGCATTCTGCAGATCCGTAAGGCTGGTACCGCCTACCAGTGCAAAGGTCAGAGCAATCGTGTCAGAAGCATTGGCGGAAAGATCAAAAGGCCCAGCAGAAACCACCACAGAATAATCATTGGCACTGGATGCAGAGCCAGTAAGCTCACCGGAGAGGAACTTGTACTTTATAGTATCGGGAGTCCCATTATATACATAAGTGGGGTTATCCAGGAAAGTCAGATTGGCAAGTGCGGTCCCGTTATTACTGCCCACATAGAGGGCACCGGCATATACTCCGCCGTAAGTAAGATAAATCAGATTCCTTGCGGCATCGACATCTCCTGTATTCTGGTTATAGTAGGAAGAGCCACCTATATCCAGATCCATAAAGAGCCCTGCATATAGATTCGTAAGGTCGGAAGACGAGATATTCGTCAGCCAGTATCTCACCACCACAGCATTGGGGACATTTGGAAGAACCAGGGCATCCTGCTGAACATTCACAGTTCCATCAGTGAGCCGCGCATAGGCCATGAAATTCGCATAGGAAGGCGGAGCAAGAAGGTAAATTCCCTCGGTATTCGAAAAGTCTGCATCCGGATTGGTGCCCGTTCCGTACCACATATCGGATACCACGGTGGGGGACTTAGCAAGAGCAAAGGCTCCATAGTAAAGCTGATCAGAGCCATTTACCACGAATCCGGAACCGGCGTCCGGAGCAGAGCCAGTAAACGCAGAGGAGGGAAAAGCACTGTTGTTGGATATAGTGACGATTATATTACCCGCATCCACATCATAGACTGTATAGGCCTGCAACCCTATAACAAACGAAACATAAAAGGTATCTGCAAGGGTATTTCCAAGGCTATCCTGATATGTCAATGCCAGTCCAAAGGCAACCTCAGTTCCATCAGGAGCACTGGAACTGGCCTGAACAGTAAATCCTCCGTCATTCGAATAGGAAGAGGTTCCAGCAGCAAGGTCAGGCCATGTGGCATCAGCGTCCACAATAGTCACATTGGTGTTGGAAGTAAATATGCTACCCTGAATACTGGAAGCGGTATAATCTCCAGTATTTATAAGCTCAACATCGAAGGTCATCGTCTCACCCGGATCCCAATTCTCCCCATAGTCAGCAGTAACACCACCCTTCGAAAGAACCGGTCCCATAACCGATTGCAGGGCCTTAAGGAGATCCAGCCTTCCCCATCCAAAGTCATTATTGGGATAAGTGAGATCCGCTCTCTGAAAAGCGGTGTAGATAAATTTCTTATACAGCTGTTCCGGAGTAAGATTGGGATTGGCCTGGAGCAGTATTGCCACACCTCCCGTCACATGAGGGGATGCCATGGATGTACCATCGTATGCCGCGTAATCCCCGCCAGGTATAGAGGACCTTACATAAACACCCGGTGCAGAGATGTCAGGTTTAATGAGATTCCAGTCAGGGATAAACCAGTAGGTGGGATCGTTCCAGGGACTCTGATTGGGGGCAGGACCGCGGCTGGAGAAATCGGCTATGCCTTCCACGGAATTCGTCGCACCAACCCCTATAACGGTTGGATAATTTCCCGGTGTTCCAGCGGTTCCGGAACCGGGTCCTTCGTTTCCTATGGAAAATACGGGGAATATTCCCAGATTTCTCCATGTGATGACAGAATTCCAGTAATAAGTGCTCGTAGTGTTGGCGCTGCCCCACGAATTTCCGACAGCCTTTATATCATATCCACTATCTGCCTTAAGACTTGCTATCCAGTCGAAACCACCCGTAATATTGCCGGGATATCCAGAATTATCAAAGATTTTGGCATGAACCAGAAGCGCTCCCGGAGCCACACCTATGTCATAAATATCTATATTATTATCCATATTACCATTTCCACCCAGAATAGTTCCGGCTGTATGGGTCCCATGGCCTATACCGTCGCTGGCCGGATTACCATCACCAGTAAAATCCTTCATCTTTATCACCTTTCCCTGAAGGGCGGGATGGGTTGTATCTATTCCAGAATCCATAGTCGCCAGTATTATGCTATCACCATGAAAGCCATATCTGACCCATATTGTATCAGCACCTATTCGATTTATATTCCATATAGTATAATCAGGGCGAGGATCCGCGGGAGTTCCATCAGCGGGCCTGGGTCTAAAGAGTTCGAATTTGGGTACCAGCTCCACCATCACTATGTCATCCCTGTCCAGGAGCTTCTTGATTTCGGACTTCTTTATCCACAGCTCCACGCTATTGTTCGTCCAGGATGCATAGTACTTCTCCACCTTTATCTTGCCGGCCTGTATATCGGCTATGAGTTCCTTTCTCGCCTCCGCCGCAACTCTGCGGTAATAGTCCGCCCTGGCCTTTATGGTGGAAAGGCCCCTCGCAAACTGATGGTCGGGCTGTCTGGCCATTACCGTATATACATGCAGCACCTCATCATCCCCCACTGTGGCCAGTCTGGCCTGAAGGTCAGGCCCTATCTGGACAGCGGAAATCAACAGAGTCAACCACATACACACACCTCCTTTCCTTTTAAGGATGTTTGGGGGAATTTTAAAGCATCGTCAATTATTTGCAAGAACCCGGTTATAAAATTTCCAGCTTCGAAATACCCTGCGGAAATAGTTCCGGGTTTCCCTGTAGGGAATCATCTCGAAGAAGAAGTCCCTATCCTGCAGGCCGATTACATCCACCCACCTCCTGACCGGGCCCCTGCCCGCATTGTAGGCACATATAGTAAGCTCATAATCACCGGAAAAGTCCTTCAATTCCTCAGCGAAGTGATGGGCCCCCGCCATCAGATTGGTCCTCACTTCGAAAGGCCTGTCGGGAAGACCCAGCTTCCTCCTCTGTTTTCTGAACTGGAAGGGCATCATCTGGAGCATGCCCCTGGCCCCTGCAATGGAGACCGCCATAGTGTCGAAGCGGGATTCCTCCCGGGCAATGGCATAGAGGAGCGAAGCGGGAACACCCGAAGAGTCCGAGGCCTCCTCAAAGTAGCTTCTGAAAGGAAGGGGGAATGCAAGAGAAAACACATCCCGGCAGGCTTTCCCTCTCAGCAGAGAAGAAGCCAGATAGATGGAGAGGGGGTAGTATCCGAAGCGGGCAAGCAGATAAGAGGCCCCGGCCCTGTTCCTCGAATTGACGAGCCGGTAAGCATACTTCCTCAAACCGAATGCCTCGAGCATCAAAACAGGAACGGCCCCATCGAGGGAAGTGGTATCTATGCAGACACTGTCCAAAATGGGAGGGGCAATTCCCAGCCTGGCCGCATAATACCCATAGGGATGAACCTTCGCTGTGCTGTCGGCAAAGGCCTCATGTCCGGTCAACTTCATCATCCAGAAGTAGGCCCTCGAGCGCTCGAAGGAATTATTCGATCCATTGGCTATCGCCCTCAGATAATTCATCGCAAGGGTGGTATCCCCGGAGCGAAGAGACAGCATGGCCTTCAAAAAGAGGGTTTCATCGTGGGAATCCTTGAGGGACATGAACTCATCATAAAGGGAAGGATCCTCGAGAACCAGCCATGCAAACAGCCGGGAAGCCTTATCGGGTTTGTGGGCATGGAGGCGCTTTATGTACTTCACCGCCAGGTCGATGTCTCCGGCAGATTCGGAGGATATGGCACACCGGAGATAGTAGGACCAGTCCAGAATATCGGTGTACTTCCTGCATATACTGTAGGACCTGTCCCGCATGCGCAATTTGTAATAGGAAGACATCACATAAAAGGCCGTCTGCCTGTTGAGGGGAAAGGAACGAATGATCTCCCTATAATGCCTGTTATGATAGAGGACCCGCAGTCTCGTCCGGGCAGACAGATTCAGGTGCAGGTCGTTCATCAGCCTGTAGGAAAAGGGTGAGGACGGATACTTATTTATAAAGGCCACCGCCTCCTTCCTGTAGAGGGGATTGCCCATCTTCTTCAGAGACATCACATAGTAGTAGCGGCTCCTCTCCCCGGCATATTTCCTGTACTTCGCGAAAGTGTCAACCACCTGCCTGTATCTACTGCGATCATAAAGGTCCTCGAGCATGAGGGAGAGGATGGAGGACACGAGGGGACGGGGAGTTCCGAGATGGATGAGATGACCGATATTGAATTTCCGAAAATCCCTCTGCTTCAGGAACTCCGTGTAAGGTCTCAGGGAAGGATATTCCCGGGCCAGAGCTTGGAGAATGGCCGTATCCGCGCTGTCTGCATACGAAAGGTACCACTCTATTCGGGCAAAATCCAGAGCAAATACCAGAGCCAGCATGGTCAGGAGTTCTTCTTATCCTTTGCCTCTTCCCCCATCATATTCGTAAGGCCATTTATAAACCCGCCCTCCTCCACCACGAGGAGACGGCAGTGAATTTCCCCTATGATCTTCCCATTCTTCTGAATCTCGGCCCTGTTCTTAACCCTGACCTTCCCCTCTATGGTCCCATCCGTAATCAGCTCGTCGCAGATCACATCTCCCTTTATATAGGCCCCTTTAGAAAGCATAAGCTGGCCCTTGACCTTTACATTCCCCTCCACTCTACCCTCCACCATCATGCTCTTATTGACTTCCACATCACCCCTTATGAATCCCTCCTTTCCGAGGATGGTATCGATCTTGGAAGTGTCCTCCTTCTTTCCCAGCATATCTGTGTTCCTCCCTTTGAATCTCACAAATCTTTAAGGACGGAAATGGCCGGCAGTTCCTTTCCGCTTATGAACTCCAGCGTGGCACCGCCGCCCGTCGAAACATGGTCGAATTCATCATCCTTCAGCCCGGCGGCGTGTATGGCCGAAACCGTATCACCCCCTCCGAGGATGCGCTCTGCATCCTTATACCCTGCGAGGAATCGGGCAATTTCGAAGGTGCCCCTGGAGAAGTCCTCCTTCTCGAACATCCCCAGCGGACCATTCCAGAAGACCATCCGGGCCCCATTTACGCTGGATTTGAAGAGCTCAATAGTGGAAGGGCCTATGTCATAACCCGCAAAGCCATCGGGAATATCCCCGAAGACCACCTCTGTGGTATTCCCATCCGATACCACATGATCCTCTGGAAGAACAACCTTCTCCCCATACCTGCCGAGGAAGTCTTCCGCAAAATCGATGCCCTCTTCATCCACAAGGGAACTGCCCACGCCCCTTCCCAGGGCCCTGAGGAAAGTGTATGCCATTGCCCCCCCTATCAGCAGTCTGTCCGAGACAGATGCCAGCCTTTCCAGAACCCCCATCTTATCCTTAACCTTGGCACCACCGATAATGGAAACGAATGGATGGTCAGGGTTCTCCCTCACCCTGCCCAGATATTCAATCTCCCTCTTCATCAGCAGACCTGCAAAGCGCTCCTCGAAGAGCAGGGGAAGACCATAGACGGAGGCATGCTTCCTGTGAGCAGTCCCGAAAGCATCGTTCACATAGATATCCGCCAGCTTTCCAAGCTCTTCGACGAAGCGGGGATCATTTTCCTTTTCCCCGGAATGGAACCGAAGATTTTCCAGAAGCGCCACATCCCCATCCCGGAGAGATTCAACGACTCCAAAGGCCGGCTCCCCGATGCAATCCTCTGCAAAGGCCACATCCTTTCCAAGGAGTGTGGACAGGTGTTCTGCCACGGGTCTGAGGGAAAGGGCCTCCACCCTCCTGCCCTTCGGCCTTCCGAGATGGGAAGCCAGAACCAGCCTGGCACCGGCATCCATGAGGTAATGGAGCGTCGGCAGGGCCTTTTTGATCCTGTAATCATCCACAACCCTGCCATCGCTCACAGGTACATTGAAATCGACCCGAACAAATACCCGCTTCCCCGGGAAAAGGTTTTTATCCACATCGTCTATCGCAAGTTTGCGGACCATGGGCAAATTTTAATGCCCGAAGTAATCGGGAGTTATGGGCATCATCATGCGGGCTTCCACCTTGTCGAGGTACCGCCTTAAGGGAATGTGATAGCTTATGCCCAGCTTTATTCCAAAGACATTATCCCGGTAATATGTGGCCCCATCGTACAGGTATGTATTCAGGTACCTGAAATCCAGAGAGAGGCTGTAGAAGGATACGCCCATGATGGTTCCATACTTCAGGAGACCCAGCTTCAACCCACCTCCGTAAGCCATCTCTCCCCTGTCCAGGATGAAACCGCCGATGCCATAGAGGATCACGCTCCCTGCGCTCCCGGCCACATCCACTCCCCCCTTGAAGGAAATCCCGGGCTCGGAAATGTAAACCACAGAATCCCCCACGGGCAAATCGATATTGCCCACCTCCATCCCCAGAGCCAGCCCCACCGGCCTGCTTCCGAAATTCCTGATCGCAAAGATGTCCAGAGGAGTAATCTTCAACTCCCTGATTCTTCCGGTATAGGCTCCGATGTTAAAGGTGATAAGCGCGTAAGAGGAAGGGGAATTGCTCATGAAAAATGCGGAGCGATTCGTCCCCCTATCGTACACGAACTTCAGACCCCCCGACACATGGGGTACGAGTCTGGAAGAGTAGAGGGAATAGTCGGCAAATCTGGATGGAAGAGAGACCTTACCCGTGATCACATCGTAGGGATTGGGGAAATCTCCCACGAAGACCTTGGACACACCCACATCCAGGTGAAGTATATCGAGTCGGAAATCCAGACCCGCAGAGTAGGTTCCACCGGCAAAGGAATTTCCGTCGCTCGTTATGCCGGCAGACAGGTATGGGCCTATATCCAGGAGCCTGTTGCCCCAGTAAGGCCTCACCCTGAAGTAGATCAAAGACGGCAGCACTCCAGTGGGCCCGGCGGGGTCGAAATAGGGGCGATTGATTCCCACCGAGAATTCATTTCCCCTCTGGCTGTAGCCATTATATCGAATATAGGAGACCTCCAGCGATGGGCTGTAGAGCGCCCCCTCCACAAGTGGCTTTCCCAGAGAAAAGGAGATTCCGTACGCATTGAACTCATCGAAAACAGCAAGGTCCGCACCGTGATAGTACTTCTCCATTTCCTCTTCGGTCCACTCCTTGAAGGGGAAGGTGGGGGTGAAGTAGAGGGGATTTATGGCTATGTAAAAGACGGGAGAAATAAGGGTCGTGTCGTAAACATAATTCAGATTGCTGTCGTATCTCCTTCCGTAGTAGAGGGAATAACCGGCAAAAGCAGTGAGAAGGGCCATATTATTGCGGGTAAGAAGGGACATCTTCAGCCCGACCATACCCCCAACGGAAGAAAAAGGATTGGGCCTTATGAGGCCCAGGCCGATCGTGGGAGATACATAGAAGGCCGGTCTGCCCATCGTGGGTCCGACGAAAGCCATCAATCCAGAGAAGTTGTATGTAAGGGTATCCCGCAGACCCACTTCGGATGGAATAAGGCTCCCGTTGTAAAGCCAGAGGCCCCCCTGAAGCCCGAAGTAGCCATTCTCCTGAAAAATCGAATACGAGAGCTCCATCATTAGTTTGGGCGAATGGAGGCCGATGTCCGAAACCGCAGCCCCATAGCCGAAGAACTTACTTTTCGCTCCAGAGAACTGCAGCAATGTCAGGAGTACTATTCCCATAGGCCTTTCTCCTTTAAGTTTAAAATTTTAAACATGGAACTACTTCTCCTGATTCCCATCAGTATCCCCGATAGTTTAAAGTATCCCGACAGCCTCAACATGAGGGTGGTCTCCAGATGGAAGGCTCCCCTTCCCACCTTCGGGATAGAAGTGGCGGGGAACAGCGCATATCTGAGCTCCATTCACAGAATCTACGCACTGGACTTTTCGGACCCCGCAAGCCTTGCCCTGGCCTCCGAGATCAAGGTGGAGGGATTTCCAATAGGGCTTAGACTTTACAGGAACAGGTACCTTCTGGCAGGCTCCGGATACAGCGGCCTCACCGTGGTGGATGTGGAGGACCCCTACATCGCAGAGGTCATCTCATCGATTCCATCGAGGGATTCCGCCCTGAGCGTGGATGTGAAGGGAAGGTATGCATTCGTGACGGACGGGGAAGCGGGCATAACCGTTTACGATATATCCAGCCCCTCCAATCCCAGGATGGTCGGGTCATTCGACACCCCCGGATTCGCGAGGGGAATCCACATAGTGGGCAACAGGGCCTATGTGGCGGACGGCCCGGCGGGACTGCTGATTCTGGATATCACCAATCCCCGCAACATAAAGATGCTGGGCCAGTATTCCCTGGGGGATACCACCTTTGCAATAGATGTAAGGTACTACAACGGCAGAGCTTATGTGGCCTTCGGTCAGGAGGGGCTTTATGTATTCGATGTGAGAAATCCATCGAAGATCAAACCCCTGATTCGCTTCGTGGCTTATGGGGAAGCCCTGGGCTTCGACCTGAGGGGGAATCTGCTGTTCATCGCATTCGGCTCCGGCGGTATAAAGGCCTTCGACCTCCGGAGAATCGAAAACGAGATAAGGCTTGGGAGGAAGATATTGAAGGAGAGCGAATTTGCAAGATACAGACCCCCGATATACGAAGGAGAAGTAATCTACGACCTGACGGTAAAGGGCAACCTCATACTGGCGGCATCGAGAAAGGGTCTCGTGATCTATGAGTACACATATTAAGTTCCTTCAGCAGTTCGACAGCTATCTGGAGGAAAGGGTTATAATCCTGCTGGGACCGGAATCCTATCCCCTGAGGCGAATGATGGAAAAGTACCGGGAAAAGGGATTCGAGACAAAGACATTCTGGGCAGACGAAACGCCTCCACAGGAGGTCCTCAGGAGCCTGCGCAGTATAAGCATGTTTGCGGACAGCCGCAAGGCGGTGCTGGTAAGGGGCTTCCTTGTGTGGAAAGACTGGAAAGAACTGCTGGAAGCGAACCCTTCTGGAAACACTATACTCCTGTACGATTCCCTCACGGAGGAGGGGGACGAGAAGAAGCTGGCTAAAAAGGTCAGGGAGTGGGCAAAGGCAGTGTTCAGAAAAAACAGGGTACCCCCCATCGTACTTATGCCATATCTGCCGAGGGAATCCCGGATAAGATGGCTTATACAGAAGGCCAGAGGGCTCGGGCTGGAACTGGACGCAGAAAAGGCCGCCCTCCTGGTTGACAGAACGGGTCCGGACCTGCATAATCTCGAGACAGAACTGGAAAAGATTGTCCTGGGAGGGGTGGAAAACATGGACAGGCTCATATTCGCCAGGGATGAAGAGTCCATATTCGAGATAAGGGAAGCCATAAAAAAGAGGGACACCCTCAGGATGATTAAAATCCTTCAGAGCGCTGAGCCCATTCCCTCCATCGCATTTCTCCAGAGGACTCTGCTCAACAGCATATACGCCTCGTCCGATATAAAGGAGAGGGTGAAGCCCCCGTTCATGGCGAGGAAATTCGCCGAAATAGGGAAAATCTTTTACACCAAGGAGATGTACGAAATGCTTTCGAAAACGCTGGATGCAGAAAGGGGATACAAATCCTTCCACAGGGGAAGGGTAATCCTGTTCAAATTAGCGGGGGAGCTGACCAGATGATGGGTATGCTGGTTGCATTGATAACCATATCGCAGATTGATTCAGCCCGCACGCTGATAGACAGAGGCCGATACCAGGAAGCGGCAAAGGTTCTGGAAAACTATGTGCGCCGGGAGGGTAAGGACGACTGGGAAGCCTACAAACTGCTCATCGAGGTGTACGGAACCCTGAAGAAACCAGAAAAGGCCCTTCACTGGGCGGAGGAAGCCCTGAAGGAATTTCCGGACGACCCCACCTTCCTCCACTACAGGGCCATCATTCTGGACAATCTGGATAATCTGGACAGGGCCATCATAGACTACAGGTATCTGTTCGAGAGATTTCCGGACAGCGTCTCCTACATGGTGAACTATGGAAATGCCCTGTACCGTATTGGCCAGTATGACCGCGCACAGGCAGTGCTGGAAAAAGCCGTGGACATACTGGAGAGCCGTGCCGCGGAACCCGGAATCACATTCAGGGACATGGAACTCCTGTACAAATCCCTCATAATACTGTCCTACATTTACCACAAAAGGGGAGATAAGGAAAAGGCGGTGCAGACCACCCTCAAGGCGATGCAGTACTCCATGGACAGGAAAGCCTTCTACGATTATGCCCTTGCCCTGCTGTTCAATACACACGAGTATGTAAAACTTGCCAACATAATGAAGAGGGCAGTCAGGCTGTATCCACAGGAGCCCAATTACCATAAATACCTGGGACTTGCCCAGTACATGCTGGCGGTCAAAAGCCAGAAGCAGGAGGAAAAGGATTCCCTCATCCTCGAAAGCATAAGGAGTCTGTCCACGGCGCTGGGCCTCAAACCGGATCCGGTCATTCTCTACTACCTGGCAAAGGATTATCAGCTACTGAAGAAGAGAAATGCCGTAATGCACTACACGAATCTGTGCTATTACCTGGACGAAGACTGCAGATTCATACAGGTTTACGAACTGCTCGACGAAGGGGAAATAGACCGGGCCCTCCAGATTGCCCTGACGATAGATATAAACACTTCGTTCGAGGCGAGGGTTCTGGCCTACGCTTTCGAAAAGGCGGGGAAAACGGGGCTGGCAGAAAAGTACCTGAAGCTGGCCATAGCTCTGGACCCATCCAACACCGAGCGGTACAGAAGCTATATGACCTTCCTTCTGCGCCACGGAAAAATTCGGGAATACTACCGGATTCTGAAGAAGTATGCGGCACTAAAACCGGACGACCCACAGGCATACTACGACCTTGCCAACCACTACAATGCGGAAGGAAAGTACGATTCGGCCTCCATATATTATGCCAGGGCCGCGGAACTGCTGGAAAAAGAGCTGGATACCACTTCCATTCCTGAAAATTACAGGCTCCTGTCC
>JALSOK010000073.1 GCA_026986535.1 Caldifarciminota bacterium | reverse complement strand
TTGCTTCCCTTTCGGAGCGCAGGAGTTTCTTCCTCCTCGACCAGTATGGATTTCTTACCCCCGAACCCGGAATCAATTCGGGATTCATGATCGCACAGGTGTCTCAGGCTTCCCTGGTCTCCACCCTGAAGAACCGTTCCTATCCTGCATCGGTCGATTCGATTCCCACCTCCGGGAATCAGGAGGATTTCGTTTCCATGTCCTCCGTATCCGCCCTCAGGGCCTACGAATCCGTGGACAGACTCAGGGATGTACTCGCATGGGAGCTTTACATGGTCCTGCAGGCCCTCAGGATTACCGGCAGATGGGACAAACTGCCTTCGGGCCTCAGGAGGATTTACGATACGCTTCTGGAAGACAGAAGGTACAGGGTGAGGCTTCCGGACGGGGATCTCTATATGATGGAAGAACATGGGAAGCTCATCCGGGCTCTCGAAAGCGGGGAGCTCCTGCTGTTTGCAGATTCCTGAAAATGCTTTATAATTTTTCGACGACAAAAGGAGGTTAAGGATGGAGAGTCTGGTAGTATATTTCCAGAAGGGCGGTTCCGTAATGTGGGGTCTCTTGATACTCGCCCTCATCGCCCTCGTGATTATCATAGAAAGAATATACTCCCTGTTCATCGTTGCAAGGACCAATCCCCTCAAGCTGGTGGAGAAGGTCATAAATATCATAGAGGAGGAGGGGCTGAAGGAGGCCCTCGAGTTCCTGTATAACCACAAGAGTCCCATAGCCAAGGTGCTTGCCGCCGGTCTGGAGAAGATCCATGGTGGAAGGGCCCTTTTCGAGGAGAGCATGGCGAGAAAGGCCGCATCCGAGCTTGCTTTCCTCGATAGGGGGATGATATACCTGAACTCCATAGCGGCGGTAGCCCCCATCCTGGGATTCCTGGGAACGGTTACGGGAATGATCAGGGCCTTCGATGCGATAGCGCTGGCCGGTGAAGTGGAGCCCACCCTGGTGGCTGCCGGTATATCCGAGGCATTGATCACCACCGCGACGGGTCTTATAATAGCGGCGCCTATTGCCATATTCTATTCCATCTTTGCGGACAGGATAAACACCTATCAGAGGCAGATAGAGGAAGCCTCCAATGCCCTTATGGAGTACCTGCTTGAGAAAGGTATATTGAGGGAGGCATAATGGCGCTCTTCGAAGGAAAGAGATTCGTGCCAGAGGAGGCGGAGATCCCGACCTCCTCCATGGCGGATATTGCATTCCTCTTAATTATCTTCTTTATCCTTACCACCACTTTTGCCCGTGAAAAGGGAATCAAGTTCGTCCTTCCCGAACAGAAGCAGCAGGAAGTCAAGCTCAAGAAAGACAAGCTCATAATCGTTGCCATAAATGATCAGGGTAAGGTTTTCATCAACGATCAGCCCACTACCTTCGAAGACCTGCATGACCAGATAAAGAAGTACCTCGAGGAGAATAACAAGCGCATCGTGTATGTGAAGACCCATGAGGATGCCGCCTACGATTATATGATCAAGGCTTTCGATATTGCCAAGCAGGTGTACCAGGAGATGAAGCTTCCACCCAAAGTGGCCCTTGGAGTGATCAGAAGGAGAGCGGAATAATGGCACTGAAGATAAAGAGAAAGAGGCAGATGAAGGCGATGATACCTACCGCCTCGATGGCGGACATCGCCTTCCTGCTTCTCATATTCTTCATGGTGACCACCGTGTTCAAGAAGGACAGGGGTTTGAGGATAGAACTTCCTACCGCCGCCACCACCGAAAGACTCGTCAAGCAGAGGGGCCTTTCCGCCATCTGGGTCAACAGGTATGGAAAGATAACCGTTGATGATAACTTCGTCCGTCCAAAGCAGATAGTTCCCATAATGCGCAGGAAACTCAGCGAGGAGCCCGGATTGATAGTTCTCATAAAGGCTGATAAGAATGCCAAATATGGCGTGATAGAGGATATTATGGATGCTCTGAAGGAAGCTCAGGCTTACAGGGTTGTATTTGTTACGAAGAAGGAGTGAGTTTATGTCCAAAATCAAAGATGTGGCAAAAAAGTATATTTATAAAGGGAAAGAGCTGGAGGAGGATTATGGCTTCAATGTCCAGTGGGCGACGACTGTTGCCCTTGTACTGCTCATATTGATGTTCCTTTTCGTAAAGAATGTGAAAGTGGAGGCCTATCAGGCGGAGACCAATGTGGAAGTTCAGGTGGAAGAAATCCCCGAAATAGAAAGAATCGAAGAGCCTCCTCCGCCGCCCAAGCCCAAGCTTCCTCCCCAGATAGAGGAGGCCACGGATGAGGAGGCAACACAGGAGGAGGAAGACATAGAATTCGAATCCACCGAGTTCAACGAGCTGGAAACCCCTCCACCTCCCCAGATTGCTGACACTGCAATCGATTTCTTCAAGGTGGAGGTGAAACCCAAGCTCGTCAAGGCTGCGAAGCCCGAGTATCCGGAGATCGCCAGGAAGGCGGGAATAGAGGGAAGGGTGGTTGTTTTGATGATAGTGGATACCAACGGCAATGTGGTGGATGCGAAAGTTCTCCAGTCCACCAATCCCATTTTCAACGAGCCCGCCCTGAAGGCGGCCTATCAGCATAAGTTCACCCCTGCCATGATGAAGGACAAGAAGGTGAAAGTTAAGGTCATTAGACCATTTGTATTTAAGCTCCAAGGCTAAAAAGGGGGATGACTATGAATAGAGTGTTATTGTATGCTCTCGCCGTGCTGGGCTGGTTCTCCTTTGCATTTGCCCAGTACGGTAAGGTGAGCGGTCGTGTTATAGATGCTAACACCGGTGAGCCGCTCGTGGCTGCGGCCGTTTACCTGGACGAAATCGGTGCGGGGACATACACCGACGAGAATGGTTATTTCGTTATACTGAGAGTTCCCCCCGGAACCTATACCCTGAAAGCGGAATATGTGGGTTATGTTCCCTATGTACTGAAGAACCTGGTTGTGGAGGCTGACCGCACCAAGGAAGTCATCATAAAGATGAAGCCCGCCGAAGCGGCTGTGAAACTCAAGGAAGAGGTGGT